>CAMATG010000493.1 GCA_945860645.1 Candidatus Sulfopaludibacter sp. SbA3
TGGCTTCCGCGCGCGCTTCCAGTTGGCGCAGATCTCCTTGCCGCTCAGCAAGTTCCACGCGTTTGTGGGCGACAATCTTGGCCAGGATATCGGGGACGGTTTGGAGCATTCCGTGTAACCCCTATCCTATCATTTAGTTAGCGCCACCTGGACCTGCGCGCGCATGGCGTTCAGCAAATCGCGAGCCTTGGCGGTCTTCAAGCGCTTGGTGAGATCATCGCGAACCTTGTCGATCCCGGGCTCTTCCAACCCCATTAACTTGAACAGATAGTAGCCGTTAGGGAGTTTCACGGGCGCGCTGACATCGCCGATGTTCAAGGTCATCCAGATGGCCTGCTTGGCCTGGGCTGGGATGTCGTCGGTGATCTTCAAGGGGCCGTAATCGCCGTTTTTATCGCGGGAAACCGGGTCTCTCGAGTACTGCTTAACCATCTCCACGAAATCGGCGCCGTTTTTGATTTTTTCGCGAACATCCTTGGCCAGTTCGAGGGCGGCGGTGTTCTCCGCCTCGTTTTCCTGGGCGGCGGAGAAGAAGACGATTTTCAGTTTGGCGGCGGAGACGTACTTCACATTCTCCTTGTAGGCCTGCTGGACTTCGGCTTCGGAGACGGTGGTGGTCTTTTCCGCCGATTGCATCAGGGCGTTCGTAAGTGCTTGTAAACGAGTCAGTTCGAGCTGCTGGCGGAACGGCGGGGCCTGATCGAGCTTGGCCTCTTCGGCGATTTTGGTCATGCGGCGCATGAAGCCGATCCCGCGCAACATTTCTTCGGGCGTATCGCGGAGGTTGGAGCGGAGCTTTTCATCCATGGCGCCCAGATAGGCTTCGATTTCGGCGGGCGTGACGGGCTTGCCTTCGAGGGTGGTCTTGGTGACCTGGACCGCTTTGCGGTGCTTCTCCACCCACTCCAGATTGCGCTTCTGTTTGATTTCGGTGAAGATCTGGTCGCGCACCTTTTCGTAGGGGTCGGTATTGAGGCCGATGCGCTTGAAGAGGTAGTAGCCGTTGGGGAGGCGGGTGGGGTTGGAGATCTCGCCGTCCTTGAGGCCGTAGGCAAGATCCTTGACCGCCGGGGGAATTTGATCGCCCATGCGGACCTCGCCGTAGTCGCCATCCTTTTCGCGGGAGGCTTCGTCTTTGGAGAACTCTTTGACGAGGGCAACGAAGTCGGCGCCGGCTTTCAGCTTTTTGTGCAGCTCTTCGGCACGGCGTTTGGCTTGGAGCTCCTCGGTCTCGGTGGAGAAGGGCAGGTAGATGAGCTTCATCTTCACGCCGGAATAGGCGGCGATGTTGGCGGTGTAGTGGCCGCGCTGTTCGAAGGGTGTGACGATCTCTTCGATTTCGTGTTGCTGGATGATGGCGTTGGAGAGCAGCTGAATGCGCGTCATCTCCAACTGGAGCTTGAGCGGGTGCTGTTCATGGAGGCCGCGCTTTTCGGCTTCGGCGCCCATGCGGCGAAGCCAGCCGACGTAGCGGAGGATTTCGCGGGCGTCGTTCTTGGCAGCTTCTTTTGCCTTGGCGTCCATGGCGACGTAGAGTTGCTGGAACTCTTCGGCGGTAATGGACTGGCCGTCGAGCTTGGCGACGACCTCTCGCGGTTTACTCGGATCAATTTCGATCAACCGAGGACCGGTGGGCATGACGGGTTGGGAAAAAACGCCACCAGCCAGTAAAATAGCGGCAGCCAATCGAATCATCATCTTTTTCAGTGTACAGAACCTCCTGTACTATAGACTGACGCGAGGAGATATCGTGACGTACCGGTCCGTGATTGTTACTTGCATCGTTTGCCTTTTCTCCCTTTTGAATGCCCGGCCCGCGGCGCCTGAAAATTCCGAGGCCGTGCTGCGAAAGGCATCGCGCAAAGCGCCTTTGAACGGGTGGATTCAGGTTCACCTTGAGGGTACGCCGGCCGAGATCGGCTACCAGCACGGGAGTCTGCTTTCGAAAGAGATCGCCGAGTTGCAGAAGGTCGTGGCCTTGGAGTTGGAACACGACACCAAGAAAGACTGGGAGTTTTTCCGGAAAGCGGCCGAGGATGTATTGTGGCCGAAGGTGGAGACTGAATACCGGGAAGAGCTGCAGGGCATCGCGACCGGGCTACAGGCGAATGGCGTGAAGTTCGATGTCTGGGACGTCGTGGCCCTCAATGCGTTCCTGGAACTGGGGCCGTATTATGTTCCTTACTGGGAGAAGAAGCAGCCCGAAGGGGATCACCAGAAGCACGTGTCGGTACCCGAGCGGTGCAGCGCGTTTATCGCGACGGGTGACTACACGAAAGACGGGAAGATTGTGATGGCGCACAACGCCTGGACCAGCTATCTGGACGGACAGCGTTGGAACATCGCCTTCGACATTGTCCCGGAGAAGGGCAACCGGATCTTCATGGACGGCCTGCCGGGGGTGATTCACAGCGGTGACGATTTCGGGATCAACTCGGCGGGAATGATGATTACCGAGACGACGATCAGCCAGTTCAGCGGTTTTGATCCGGAGGGGATTCCGGAGTTTGTGCGGGCGCGGAAGGCGATGCAGTATGCGTCGTCGATCGACGAGTTCGCGCAGATTATGAGCGAGGGGAACAATGGCGGTTACGCCAACAACTGGCTGGTGGGGGACAACAAGACGGGCGAGATTGCCAGCCTGGAATTGGGGCTGAAGAACGTGACGTTGCGCCGGACGACGGATGGGTATTTTGTGGGGTCGAACTTCCCGGTGAATGAAAAGCTGGTGGAGGAGGAGACGACGTTCAACCCGAAGGATAAGAGCATCAGCGCGAACGCGCGGCGGGTGCGGTGGGAGCAGTTGATGGAGG
Source organism: Candidatus Sulfopaludibacter sp. SbA3 (assembly GCA_945860645.1). Taxonomy (GTDB): domain Bacteria; phylum Acidobacteriota; class Terriglobia; order Bryobacterales; family Bryobacteraceae. The sequence goes on from CAMATG010000493.1 coordinate 2,814, forward strand.
AGTGGAAGGGGCGGATTGATGTGAAGGCAGGGCAGCGATTCCTGGCGGATTCGGTGGATAGCTTCACTGGGAAGGTGGACCCGAATGAGCGGACGTTGTGCGGCCGGATTGATTTGTCTCCGCGTGGGGTGGTTTCCTGGGTGCCTCCGTTTGGGCTGGCGGGAGCGGTGCAGAACAAAGTGGCGAATGGGACGATGGCAGCGCAGATGACGTTTACGGGCGCGATCGGGCCGTTGTGCGGGCCTCCGTTTCGGGCGGCGCGACATTTGGCGAAATACCCGGAGATGCAATGGGCACGGCCGTACTTGAAAGATATGCCGGCGCGGCCGTGGACAACATTGCAGGCGGAGCGGAAGGGGCGGTAGTTTGGGGCTTCTGGCTTCTGCGGGGTGTGTTGCGTCTTGGGGGACACGCCTGTTGTTGGGTTACGGGCCGAACTACGTTGGGGGTTCTGCCCGCCATGTCCCCCGGGGGGTGATCGGCGGTATGCCGCCAAGTGAACGGGGGGCAGCTGTTACATGGGGGATCGGCGGAGGTAGTGGCTGGGGGAATGGGCGGCGAGGCGGGGTTGGGTTACGGGTTTGCTGAGATCGCGGTGAGCGGTCCAGAGGGCTAGCTCGGTGATGGCGGCGGCTAGTTCGATTGCGCTTACGCCAAGGTCCTCGGTGTCCTCCGTGACGCTGGCTTCGCGGAGACGGGTTACCTTCGCCGGCGCGTGGGCGTAGCCTAAACGGCGGGCTGGCACGGAGGCGATGATGTCCTCTTCGTTCACGTAGCGGAACACCTGCTTGTTCGTCGCCGCCAATAGGCGTTGGCCCCATTCTTTGTTGCCCACTCTCGGGGTGCCGTATGTGTAGACCCGTGGGGTTCGGGCGGAGAGCTTCGCGCCGGACAGAAGGGCCAGCGCTCCGCCCAGGCTGTGGCCGCAGATTGTTAGCGGCAGGTTCAGAGGGAGTTTCGCTTCTACTTGCGGCCACACCTCGGTTAACGCCTTCTGAAACCCTTCGTGTACTTTCGCTGCGCCGGATTCGGTGGCGGGGAGGAGGGTTAGGCTGGTGAAGAGATCCGCCCAGTCGTTGGGCTCTGTGCCGCGGAAGGCTAATACGGCTTGCGCCTCGTTCCTGGCTACGTAGCCCTGGGTGCCGGGGCCGGTCCAGTCCCCGATGGGTTCGGCGGTGTAGGAGAGGGCCGCCAGGCGGCTCTGCACGCCGTTCCAGCCCATTGGCGCTTCGCCGTCCTGGGCGTAGGCGAGCATGGCGAAATCGACTGGGCTCGCTTTATACGCATGGCCCTGGGGCGGGTAGAAGAGCGTCCGGAACGTTACCACGGCGGGCTACTTGCGCACCCGGCCTTCCCAACGGAGGCCGCCGCGCCACATGCGCGGGATGCCGATATTGGGGATGGGCGAGAAGGCCGTGTAGAAGCGCCGGTCGAGAAGATTTTCGAAGCTGGCGATGGCTGAGAGTTGGCTGGTTAGATTGTGTCGCATCGCCACCTGCACGGTGGCATAGCCGGGCAGGCGGAAGGTGTTCAGCTCATCATCGAACTGCATGGAGAAGCTGCGGATGCCGCCGCTGAGAAGCGTCTTTCCCTTTGACCACATGAGGAGCGCGTTGCCGGCGTGTTTGGGTACCTGGGCGATGCGGAGGCGGTTGGTGAAGCGGCTATCGCTGAAGAGCCACGCCAACTCCAGTCGCAGGTTGTAACGCCACTGCTGGGTGACGGTGGCTTCCACGCCGCGTGTCAGGGCCGAGCCGGCGTTGCGGCGCTGGCGCTCGATCAGGGCGGGGGTGGAGAGCAACGTGACGTTGGTGATGAGGTCGGACAGAGACGTCCGGAAGGCGGTGATGGAGGCGCGGGTGGTTTCGCCGGAGTAGTCCAAGCCGAGTTCGGAGCCGAAGGCGAATTCGGGTTTTAGCTGATCGTTGGCACGGGTGACGGCGTTGCCGGCGCGGAATTCACGGAAGAGCTCGTTGAGCGTGGGGGCACGGAACGAACGGTAGACGCTGCCGCGGCCGCGCCACTGTTTGCGGCCCACCACGAAGCCGCCGCTGGGGGAGAAGAAGCTGCCCTGCGTGCCGGCGGCGTGGATGCGGCCACCGCCGAAGAACTTGACGGGGCCGGCCTTGACATCGGCCTGAGCAAACGCTCCGCGCTGCCACTGGATGCCGCCGCGCCGGGCGAAGCCGGTGGGGAAACTGGTTTCGACGCTGTAGCCTTCGACGCGGGTGAAATCGCCGCCGAACAGCGCGTTCGCTCCAGTGCGCTGGAGGCGATAGAGAGCGGAGCCGCCGCTGACATCGGCGGGGACTTGCTGGCGCATGGTTAAGCGCTCGCTGGCGCGGTTGGCACCGAGGATAGTTGAGAAGCTGGCGTGGAACTCCTCCTGGCCGTGCCAGGCTGAGAGGCTCAAATTGTCCTTGCCGAACTCGCGGAAGTACTGGCCGGAGACGTTGCCAAGGCTGGTGGAGTTGCGCTGGAGGACGGTGCCGTTAGCGCGGTCCTCGGTGAGGGCGTCGAACTTCAGGAAGAAGCGGTCTTTACCGCCGGTGTAATCGAGGCGGACGTCGCCAGCGGCGAAGCGG
>CAMATG010000494.1 GCA_945860645.1 Candidatus Sulfopaludibacter sp. SbA3
GGCCCCGCCGTTGAACTCCGTCACGACGGCCTCACCCAAGCCCAACAGGACGAACTCACCCCCGGCTGGCAATACTGTCTCTCCCAACTCAAAACGGCCGCCATCAACGTCGGCTACACCGAAGCCCTCCCCGGCGCCGTCGATAACTACATCCGCGCCTGGAACGAATCGGACGCCGGCACAAGAGCCGAACTCCTCTCCAACTGCTGGGAAGAAGAAGCGGTACTCCAGGACGCCATGGGCTCCGCCGCCGGCCGGACTGCGCTCCAGAACTACATCACCCACGCCCAACAATTCGTCCCGGGCTTCCAACTCGAACTCGCCGCCCCGCCCGAAAATTGCAACAGTTACTACCGCTTCACCTGGATCATCCGCAAGCCCGACGGCAGCATCATGGCCCGCGGCACAAACTTCGGCCAGCTCTCCGCCAAAGGCCGTTTCCAATCCGCCGTCGGCTTCTGGGACAAGGCGTAAGCCCAGCCAACCATGCCGCAACATCGCCATATCCCAACCCCATCCCGCAGGATTACCCCGCACAACCCCGTGCCCCCTCCCGCGCCACAAAGCCCCCACCGCCAGCCCAGCCCATCAACCGCACACAACAGCACCCCGAACAACCACGCGTACTCGTCCACGCCACAAAACCAACCATCCCAACCCAACCACGGCCCGCGGCATCTCCCCGCACAATCACCCGAACCTCCCATACCCCGAAGTCCCAAACGCCATCTCCGCCATCAACCACGCTCAACATCACCCAGAACAACCACGCGCCGCCTCCCGCCCCCACTGTCCCAACGCCAGTCCAGCCCATCCTCGGCACACAACAACATCACCCCGATCGGCCACAAGCCCCAGTCCGCACCATAGAGCCCCAAGTGCCCGCCCCCAGCCGCCACCCAAACACAACAGCCTAAGCCAGACTAACCCCCCAGGCCCCCAAATGATCATCGAACTCCAACACCTCGCCACCTGCCTCGAAAAACGCCTCGCCAAAGTCCTCGCCCCCCTCGGCATCACCCCCTGGCAACTCGAAGTCCTCGACGCCCTCCAACACGCCACCCGCGCCGGCCTGCAAGCCAATCAACTCATCCCCGCCGCCTTCCTCAGCCCCGCCGCCATGACCAACCGCCTCGACCACCTCCAATCGGCCGGCTGGATCCAACGCCTCCCCAACAAAACCGACCGCCGCGCCACCCAGATCCGGCTCACCCCCGCCGGCCGCGCCATCGCCACCCGCGCCCGCAAAGCCCGCGCCACCGCCATCGATCTCGCCCTCGCCCCCCTCTCCCCCGCCGAACGCGAAGCCCTCTCCGCCTCCGTTCACAAACTCCTCGCCAGTCTCTGTGAATCCCAATGCCCCGTGGTAGCATCAGATAGTTCGACGTCGAATGATTGACGTGTAAAGGATTATCTGTGAGCTCCCTCTTCACCCCCACCGCCGCCGGCGCCATCCACCTGCCCAACCGCATCGTCATGGCCCCCATGACCCGCTCCCGCGCCGTCCAGAACAACGCCCCGAATGCTCTCGTCGAAGAGTATTACGCCCAGCGCGCCTCCGCCGGCCTCATCCTCACCGAAGGCGTCGCAACCTCCGATACCGGCCTCGGCTACGCCCGCACCCCCTCCATCCACACCCCCGAACAGGTCGAAGCCTGGTCCCACGTCGTCAACGCCGTCCACGCCAAAGGTGGCCGCATCGCCATCCAGCTCATGCACGTCGGCCGCATCGCCCACCCCGCCAATAAAGCCGCCGAAGCCCGCACCGTCGCCCCCTCCGCCATCGCCGCCAAAGGCGCCATGTGGACCGACTCGCAAGGCATGCAGCCCATGCCCGTCCCCGAAGCACTAACCACCGCCGAAGTTCGCGCCATCGTCGACGAGTTCGCCCAGGCCGCCCGCAACGCCAAGGAAGCCGGCTTCGACGGCATCGAGCTCCACTCCGCCAACGGCTACCTGCCAAATCAGTTCCTCTCCACCAACACCAATCAGCGCACCGACGAATACGGCGGCTCCCCCGAAAACCGCATCCGCTTCGTCCTCGAAGTCATCGACGCCATGACCGCCGCCTGGGAACCCGGCCGCATCGGCATCCGCCTCTCCCCCGCCGGCTTCTTCAACGACATCAACGATACCGACGCCAACATCACTTACCCCCTCCTCGCCACCGAACTCGCCAAGCGCAACCTCGCTTGGCTCCACATCGTCAAGCCCAACGCCCCCACCTTCACCGAATGGGACGCCATCCGCGCCAACTTCCCCGGAACGTTGATCGTCAACCTCGGCCTCACCAAAGAAACCGGCGAAAAACTAATCGATAGCAAAGAAGCCGACCTCGTCTCCTACGGCTCTCTCTATATCGCCAACCCCGATCTCCCCGAGCGTTTCCAATCGAACGCCCCCCTCGCCACCCCGGACCCGACAACGTTCTACACGCCCGGCCCCGAAGGCTACACCACCTACCCGCCGCTCAGCTAACGAACTCGCGAACCACTTCCAGGAATCGCTCCCCTGGCCGGTACCGAAGCGCTGCCTCCCGCATCCGCTCCAGTTCCGGCCAGGTCTTTTTTTCCAACACCGCCCGCAACGCCCCGCCCGCCCCCCGCACCGACCGAGCCCGCAAACCAACCCCCAAAAACTTCACCCGCGCCGCATAATCAAACTGATCGTAATCATGCGGCACCACCACCGCCGGCACGCCGCACAAAATCGCCGCATACGTCACCCCCGCCCCGCCGTGATGAATCACCGCGTCAAAAACCCCTAAATCCCGCGCATACGGCACAAACGGATACACCGTCACGCCCTCACAAACCCGCCGCACACCCTCCCCCGCCCCGCCCATCGAAACCACAAACTCCACCCCCGCAAACTCCCGCGCCAACGCCACCACATCCTCCACCAGCGTCCGCTTCGCCCACAACAAATGCGTCCCCACCGAAACCAAAACCCGCTTCGAACCCACCGGAAAATCCAACAAAGGCCCCGCCTCCGGACAATCCATCACCGGCCCCAGCATCTCAAAACACCCCGGCCAATCCCGCGGAAACTCCAACTCCCGAATCCCAAACCCCAAAATCGCCCGCGCCGAATAGATCCGCTCCGTCCCATCTTCCCGATAAGGAAACCTTCCCCCCAACAGCCCAAACTCCCGACGAAAATACCAAGCCACCGCCCGCTTAAAAGTCCGAATAAACCACCGCCCCACCGCATCCCGCGCCGCAAACCCCGGCCGCCATCCGCCACAATACGCCGGCACCCCGCTCCGATTCTCAATCGCAAAAGGCGTCGCAATCGTCGTAATCCAGGGAATCCCCAACTCATCACAAACCAGCCCGCCCACCGGCGCCACCGAATCGGCCACCACCAAATCCGGCCGCTCCGCCTTCCACATCTCCCGCAGCTCATCCCGAATCGCCGGCAGCATCGCCAGGTTCTCCCGCATCTGCCCCAACAGCAACCGCGGATCCCCGCCCACCCGTGACGCACTATTCGCAATCCGCTCCAAACTGTCCCCGCCAATCGACCGCAACCCCACCGCCCGCAGCCCCGCCCCGCGCACCGCCGCCAACTTCCGCTCCCCCGTAATCACCGTAACGTCATACCCCGCCCCCTGCGCCGCCCCAGCCAAAACCAACAGCGGATTCAAATGCCCCGCAAACGGCGGCGCCACAAACACAATTCGCTTCATCGCAAAATCCCCCTGACAATCTCCCGAACCTCCTCCGACTCCCAATACCCCAAATGCCCACACCCGCACGCCCGATCCACCCGCCCCCGATAGAACAACCGGCTCCACCCATCCCCCCGCCCCCGAATCACATAAGCCCGAACCCGCAACGGCCCCAAACAAGCCGGCCCCAGCGCGATCACCTCTCCCGGCCAACCCACATTCGCCAACTGCAACCCACAACTCCCCGTAATCAAAATGGTCCGCGAAGCAGCCCCAAACAACATTCCCAACCGCGCCCGCACAATGCCCCGAAACCGTTCCGACCCCAACGCCCACCCCACCTGCCGCGCGTTCCGCCACGAAGCCCCCGCCATTCCAGCCTCTCGAAACCCCTCCCCCAAAAACGAAGAATCAAAAGGGAACCCCATCTCCAAAACCGAAGCCCCCACCGGCGCCACCGCCCGCAAAAACGAAACCTGCACCGGGCTCAACGCCGACGAAACAAACGAGCTCTGCCCCGTCAGCAACGCCACCCGCGTCCCCACAAACGGCAGCCGTTCGGAAGCCTTCTCCAACCTGTCCAAATACAAGCTCATCGATACCGGATCCGCCCCCCGTCCATCGCAATCTTTCGGTTCCGCCAGCTCAATTCCCGCGGCCGCCACAGCGCCGACACATAAAACAACGGCGCAAACACATCCGCCAAAACCTCAAACAAAACGTCCAAAACCCCACTCCCCCGCCCCGACACCCGCCACAACAAAACCCGGTTCCCGCACGCCTTCAAAACCAGCAACACCACCCACCACCACCCAAAGAAAATTCCCGCCACCGGCAGCACCGAAGGCACAACAACCAACACCACCAATGCCACCCCGGCATTCTCCCCCAAATACCGGTTCGCAAACAAGAACCACCGCCGCAACACCCGTCCGCAATGCCCCGCATCGCGAATCGTCATCCCCACATCCACACAAACCGGCGTCTGCAAAATCCGCCTTCCCGCGCGCTCATACAACTGCGCCATCGCATAATCATCCGTCAGCTCAGTGACAATCGCCCCAAACCCACCCAGCCCCCGAAGCTCCTCCGTCCGCACCGCATAAATCATCCCGTTAATCGTGTGCTGCGCCCCCACCGCCGCCGCCGGCAAATAGGTCAGGACGGCATTGCCATTCACAAACCCGCCCACAAACCGCTCAAAGAAATTCCCCCGCGACCCAAACACCGGCAACCCCGTCACCAAATCCGCCCCCGCCAACGCCCCCACCAACCTGTCCAGTTCTAAAGCCCCCAACCGCGTATCATCATCCAAAACCACAACCACATCCTCAACCACCAACTCCAAAGCCCGCCCCAACTTCGCCACCTTCGGGTTCTCCCCATCCACCGGCCCCGGCCCGACAATCACCCGAACATCCCCCGTCGCCGCCCGATAAGCCGCCCCCTGCCCAACCAAATCATCCTCATCCACCAGCCAATACAACCGAGCGCCCGCCAGCCCAACCGCATTCGCCCGCAGCGACTCTTCCAACAACGGATCCCCACCCAGAATCGGCTGCAGAACCGCCACCGACCCCGCAAACGAACCCGCAACAAACCGCCCCGCAAACCGCCAAGCCAGCACAAACCGCACCACACACAACAGGACAAAAACCACCGCCAGCGCCATCATCCCCACTCCCCCAAACGCAAGAACCCC
>CAMATG010000495.1 GCA_945860645.1 Candidatus Sulfopaludibacter sp. SbA3
TAAAGGGAGACACAAAAATGCCCGGCGAGAGGAGCGTTGCCACTCCTCCCTACCGGGCGTTGGTTGGTTAGAACGACAGACGCAGGGCAAACTGCATCTGACGCGGCGTGCCCACAATGCCGGTGATGATGCCGGCGTTCGGGCTGCCAATGGCGGTGTTCGGCAAGTCGAACTGCGCATGGTTGAACACGTTGAACATCTCGGTGCGGAACTGCAACTTGAACTTCTCGGTCAGAGCAAAGTTCTTGAATACCGAGAAATCAAAGTTCACGCGGCCCGGTCCGTAGAGCGGGTTCCGCGCGCCGTTGCCGAACGTAAAGACGGCCGGAGCGCCCCAGGCCGCGCCGGAAGCGGCGGTGCCGAAGGACGTGTCGAACCACTTGGCGATCGTCGGATTGTCAATCGTCCCCACCTTGTACCGGTCCGGACGGCTGCCGCCGGCATTCGATACCGAAGCGTTCAGCACCGGCGTAAACGGCAGGCCGGACTGCAGCGCGCCGATCATGTTCATGTCCCAGCCACCAGCAATCAGGTCAAACGCGCGGCCCATGTTGGCGCCGAGCTTGCGGCCCTTGCCCACCGGCAGTTCGTAGTTCATCGAGTGGATGAAGCGGTGCCGCATGTCGTGGCCGGATGTGCCCCGGTCCGCACGGCGGTTCCGGCGGTCCTGCGGGATCGGGCCGTTGTCGCCGCCGCCAAACTGGTTGGCAACGTCGTCAATCGAGTGCGCCCACGTGTAGGCCGTCAGGAACCCGATGCCACTGGCGAAGCGGCGCTCCAGGCTCATCTGCAGCGAGTGGTACGAAGACAACCCATCGCTCACGTTGTAGCTCGCGCCCTGGACGTTCGGAGCCACGAACCGCAACGGCCGGCGCAGTGCCGGTGCCGCGGAACCCGGTTCCACCTGGTTGAAGTCGTACGACGTCTCCAGCCGGCGGCCCATGTTGCCGACGTAGGCAATCTTGTACACCAGATCTTTCGGCAGGCTCTGCTGAATCTGGAAGTTGTACTGCTGCGCGATGCCGTTCCGGATGCGCGGGTCGATGGCGATCATCGCGCCCACCGGGTTGTCGGACACCACCTTCGGGTCCAGGTTCGGGATCGGATCCAACCCCGCCGAAACGCGCCGCGGATTGGCGATGAACTGGTTGATGTCCACCGTGTTGATCGGCCCGAACGGCAGCTGCCGGTGACGCCGCATCATCAGGCTCTCCGAACCCACCGGGTTGTAGAAGATGCCCGCGCCGCCGCGAATCACCGTGCCCGGACGCAGACGGTAGGCGAAGCCCAACCGTGGCGCAAAGTTGTTGCCGTCCACGGTCACGCCCGTCGTCTCGCCCGTGTTGAAGCCGGCGATGAGCAGTTTGCCCGTCACAACGTCGAAGTTCGACCACTTGTTGTTCAACTCGCGCGTGGGCGTGTCCACTTCATAGCGCAGCCCGGCGTTAATCGTCAGCTTATCGCTGACGCGCCAGTCGTCCTGCACATAGAAGTTCCATTCCCACTGCAGAATACGCGGTTCGAACAGCGTGAAGTCCTGCTCGATCGTGTTCGCCGTGCCCAGCAGCAGCGCCGCCATGGAGTCGCCGGTCGCTCCCGCGTTGTTCGGGTTATCGGTGTAGGTCCGGCCGAAGTTGAAACGGCCGTTGCCGCGGTTGGTCTGGTACTGCGTCAACCGCCGCTGCCGCCAATCGGTGCCGAACTTCAGCGTGTGTTTCCCACGCAGGTTCGTGAAGGCGAACGCCGGATTGATCGTGTCTTCAAAGCGGATAATCGGCAGCGAACGGGTCTGCCCGATGCCCGTGTAACCGGCCGGGCTGAAGATCGGAATACCATCCGAGTTCGGTCCCTGGTTGGCTCGCGCAATGCCGAGCTTCTCGCCCAGTTTCGCGCCCGGTTCCGCGCCTTCCTGCAGGAAGACGAGATCGAACCGGTTGAACCCGACCTTGGCTTCCATGATGAACGTCGGAGTCCAGGTGCGTACCCAGTTGGCGACGCTGTGGAACGCCTTCAGTGCGGAGTCACCGGCGAAGGTGTCTTCGTTGCCTAGACCGAACTTCCCGTCCATACCCGGGATCGTCGCGTTCAGGAACGTCGAAGGACGCGTCGTCGTCGTGTTCTGCTGCGAATAGCGCGCGAAGAAATTGTTCTTCTCGTTGATGTTGTAGTCCACGCGGCCGTCAAACTGGTTCCACTTCTGCCGCTCCTTCGGAGACGACGTGTGGTTGTTGACGATGCCCGTCCGCGTCGGCTGCGGATAGGCTTGAATCATTCGCGCCATGATCGGGTCAAACCGGTTGGCCGGAATCTGGCGATTCGGGAACGGATCGCGGGTGAAGCCCGAAGCGGTTCCCGGCGCCGCGCGCAGCGTCGACGGATCGAAGATATCGCGCACCGCGTTGAAGTTGCCAGTCCGCATTTCCGCGATCGGCACTGTGTTCACAAACGCGCGTTCCTGCCGGCGCTGGAAGCCTTCGTAGTTGCCGAAGAAAAACAACTTGTCCTTGATGATCTTGCCGCCGAAGCTCGCGCCAAACTGGCTCTGGCGCAGCACGGGCTTGTTCGGCAGGAAGAAGTTCCGCGCGTCGGTCTTGTCGTTGCGCAGAAATTCGTAGGCGCTGCCGTGCCACTCGTTCGAACCCGATTTCGAAATCACGTTCACCGTCGCACCGGAGTTGCGCCCCTGGTCGGCGGAGAAAAGGCTCGTCTGGATTTTGAACTCGCGCACCGCTTCCACCGAAGGCCGCAACACGATGGACAGCGTCAGCCGCTCGTTGTTGTCAATGCCGTCGTACAGGAAGTTGTTGGAGCCTTCGCGGTTTCCGTTCGCGAAGATTTCGCTGCCCGGGCGAAGATCGTCCGGTCGCGTACCACTCATAATGGTGCCCTTGGCGCCAAAGCCCACACCGGTCACGCCCGGTCCAAGCGTCGCCAACTGCACAAAGTTGCGCCCGTTCAGCGGCAGTTCCGCCACGGCCTTCTGTTCGATAACCTGGCCAATTGCCGAGTTGTCGCTATCCAATAACGGGCCGGAGGCCTTCACTTCAATCGTCTCGGTCACCTGGCCGACTTCCAGTTGGAAATCCAGGCGCGCCGTCTGGTTCACTTCCAGTGTGATGTTGTCCTGCACCACTTGGCGGAATCCCGTCTTCTGGGCGGAGAACTTATAACGGCCCGGAGGCAGCAAGGGAAGCGTGTAGGAGCCGCCGTCGTCGGTCATCGTTTCACGGGCGACTTGCGTGTCGAGGTTGGTTGCGGTCACTTTTGTGGCAGCTGCGGATGCTCCGGTTTTATCGGTCACGGAGCCAGTCGCAGTCGCAAAATTCTGTGCGTGTACGGCGGTTAGCGAGACTGCCGCCAAGGCAATCAAGAACGAACTGGGTACTCTCATTGACCGCCAGTTTATCAAAGCGACAGTTCAGTTACACTCGAAGAAATGGGCCGTATTCGCGTCTTGCCAGACGCTGTAGCAAATCAGATCGCCGCGGGTGAGGTGGTCGAGCGTCCGGCATCGGTCATCAAAGAGTTGCTGGAGAACTCGCTCGACGCCGGTTCCACCTCCATCTCCATCGAAGCCGAATCCGGCGGCCGCCGCCTGCTCCGCATTACCGACAACGGCTGCGGCATGCTCCGCGACGACGCCATGCTCGCCTTCGAACGCCACGCGACCTCGAAACTGTCAAGCGTCAAGGACCTCTTCTCCATCTCCACCCTCGGCTTCCGCGGCGAAGCCTTGCCCTCCATCGCCAGCGTCTCCCGCCTCACGCTCGAAACCCACGCCCCCGAAGAATCCACCGGCAGCGTCGTTGAAATTCACGGCGGTAAAATGGTGCGCTGCGACGAAGCCGGCCTCGCCAACGGCACCGTCATCACCGTCCGCGACCTCTTCTTCAACGTCCCCGCCCGCAAGAAATTCCTCCGCTCCGATCAAACCGAACTTGCCCACATCGCCTCCCTCGTCACCCACTACTCCCTCGCCCATCCCGACAAGACTTTCGAACTCCGCCACGACAACCGCGAACTCCTCCACGTCACCCCCGTGGCGACTCTCCGCGAACGCGTCTTCCAAGTCTTCGGCAGCCATATTCTCGACGACCTGCTCGACATCGGCGAACACGAAAAAGAGTTCCTCCTCCCCGATCCGCCCCAAGGCCTGCCCGACGAAGAACGCACCCGCGTCTTCCTCCTCCGCGGCTTCGTGTCCATGCCGCAGGTCCAGAAGTACAACCGCAATTCCATCTACCTGTTCGTCAACGGCCGCCTCATTCGAGACAAGCTCCTCATGCACGCCATGCAGGCGGCCTATCACAACTTGATGCCCCCGGGCTCCTTCCCCTTCGCGCTGCTCTTCCTCGATTGCGACGCCGAAGAGGTCGACGTCAACGTCCACCCCTCCAAAACCGAAGTCCGCTTCCGCCACGGCAGCTGGGTCCACGACTACGTCCGTGACGCCATTCGCAGCTCCATCATGCAGAGCCGCCCGCTCTCCTCGCTCCCCATGCACGCGCCGCCGCAACCCGCCGCCCACCTGCCCTACAGCGAGTTCTCCCAGCAAATGGAGAACGCCGCCATCCGCAACGTCATCCCGCCCGACGATGTCCAGGGCGTCCAACCGGCGGACCTGAACCTCCCCACCTTCACCCTCAATCAGCCCCAAGGCCCTGCCCCCCGTTTCGATTTCACCGACGCGCCGCCTCCCACCCCGCAGCCCACGCCCGCCACCGTCCGCACCAAAATCCCCGACACCCACGGCGGCCTCCCCGATGGTGTTGTGCTCGACGCTGTCCACTCGCTCGACATCCTCAAAGACCTACGCCCCCTCGGCCAGCTCCACGAAAGCTTCATCCTCGCCGCCGGCCGCGACGGCCTCTGGATCATCGATCAACACGTCGCCCACGAACGCATTCTCTTCGAACAGGTGCTGCGCCAGCGTGCCGCCGGCCGCGTCGAACAGCAGGCCCTGCTGATGCCCATCGTCATCCAGCTCACCGCCGGCCAGCAGCTGGAATACGCGCAAATCGCCGACGAACTCCGCTTGAGCGGGTTCGATAGCGAACCCTTCGGCATCCGCACCATCGCCATCTCCGCCGCCCCGGCCGCGGTCAAGCCCGGCGACATCGAAAAGATTCTCTTTGAGATCCTCGAAACCTCCGAACGCGAACTCCGCGGCGCCTCTCTCGACGAAGTGCGCCGCAACGTCTGCGCGACGATTGCCTGCCGCGCCGCCATCAAAATCAACATGCGCCTGGACCAGCAGAAAATGGAGTGGCTCCTCCACGAACTCGCCAAGTGCGAGCACCCCACCAACTGCCCCCACGGCCGCCCCATCGCCCTCCGCTACTCCACGCGCGACATCCTCAAAGGCTTCCACCGC
>CAMATG010000496.1 GCA_945860645.1 Candidatus Sulfopaludibacter sp. SbA3
GTCGGGACGCTGACGCTGGTGTACGCCTACACGAAGACGCCGGAGACGGGGACGGTCGGCGTAGCGATGGCCGGGCTGGCGTACCGGCGCCGGAAGCGGTAAGTCGGTCGATTCGTTGCACCTCAGCCAGGGCCGGCCGCATCGGACACGATATGAAACCAGTATTCGGATTCGTGATGTTGGCCGGCCTGTTGCTTTTCGGAGCGGACGGCGCGACAGATGCCGCCAAGAAGAAGATGGCGGCGGGGAAGTATGAAGAGGCCGTTACCGATCTGGATGCGGCGTACCAGAAGAACCCGAAGTCGGCGGAGCTGAAGAAGGCGCTGGCGGGGGCGCATTTCGCACAAGGCGAGGCAACGATGAAGAATGAGCAGTTGCCGCCGATGCGTAAGTACCCGGCGGCGCTGCGGGCGTTCCGGAAGACGGTTGCGCTGGATCCGGCGCACGCAGGGGCGAAGGACAACATCAAGGCGATCGAGGACGTGTACAAATCGATGGGGCGCCCGGTCCCGCAGTAACACGATTTTCACCGTTCTTGACGGACGAAACGGTCCGGATGTATCCTTGCGCATGCGAATTTGGCCGAATGTCGCGGTGCTTGCTGGATTGATCGGCTGTTTGGGGTGGGGCCAACCGGCTCCGATTGTCCAGCCGGGGGCACCGGGGAAACCTGGAACTTCCGTTTCGGCGGCCGCGGCGGCTAGGTTGGGCGTCCGTACGCCAGTAGCGGCGGACGTGGAGTTCATGCAGGGCATGATCCACCATCACGCGCAGGCGGTGGAGATGGTGGATCTCCTGCGTACACGCGGGTTGCGGAAGGACCTGCTCGCGTTTGGCGAGCGGATCACCATTTCGCAGAGCGACGAGATTCTGTTCATGAAGCAGTGGTTGACGGAACGTGGGAAGCCGGTGGCTCCGGCGCACGACCACTCCCAGCATGGGGCGGGCATACCGATGATGCCGGGCATGTTGACGGCGGAGCAGATGGCGACATTGGCAAAAGCGAAGGGGTCCGAGTTTGACCAACTTTTCCTGACGGGGATGATTCAACACCACATCGGCGCACTGGTGATGGTGGAGGATCTGTTCGATACCCCGGGCGCCGGGCAGGAGCCGGTACTGTATGACTTCGCGACGGATATCGATAATACGCAACGGGCGGAGATCGGGATCATGCGCGGCATGTTGAAGGAGAAACGGTGAGAACAAAACGGACTTTCGGACTGTCGGCCGCGATTGGGTTGACGCTTTTGGCTGGTAGCGTTTCCGCGCAGGAGACGGGGAAGGCGCCGGGGCCGCCGAAGCCACCGTCGGTGTATTCGAACCCGCGGGCGACGGCCGGGGATCCGCGGAATGGACTGAAGGGCGGGCTGCACGACGCCGGAGAGGCGTCGAACGGGCTGCTGCGAATTGCCACGTTGCCGAAGCCGCCGGGATTTGCGCCGGGGGATCCAAATACGGGTCCGGCCGAGCCGCCGACGGAAGAGCAGGGCGTGGCCGGCGGGGGAGGCGGGCGAAGGCCGAACATCCAGTACGGTTCGACCAACTCTGATCTCGCGTTCAGCGGCAATCACCTGTTTGTCGGAAACTACAACGGCATCAACTTTTACGACATCGACGACCCGGGCAAAGTGAAGCTGCGAACATCGCTGCTGTGCCCCGGCGGGCAGGGCGATGTGTCGGTATTTGGGCATTTGCTGTTCATGTCGGCCGAGGCGATGAATGGGCGGATTGATTGCGGGTCGCAGGGGATTCCGTTGCCGGCGGGCTATAAGCCTCCACCGCCGGAGCCGCCGGCACCGAACGCGCCAGCGGGAACGCGGGCGCGACGGCCACCACCGCCGCCGAGTCCGGAACGGTTCCGGGGCGTGCGGATTTTCGATATCTCCGATCTGGCGCATCCGAAGCAGGTGGCGACTGTGCAGAGCTGCCGCGGGTCGCACACGCATACGCTGGTGATCGATCCGAAGGATAAAGAGAATGTCTACATCTACATTTCCGGCACGGGGCCGGTGCGGCAGGCGGACGAGTTGGCGGCTTGTTCCGGCGGAGATCCGGAGAAGAATCCGGAGACGGCGCTGTTCCGGATCGACATTATCAAGGTGCCGCTGGCCCATCCGGAGCAGGCGAAGATTGTGAATAGCCCGCGGATTTTCTCCGATGAAAAGACGGGGGCGTTGAATGGGCTATGGAAGGGCGGGACGCACGGGGAGGGCACGCAGACAACATCGGTGACCGATAAGTGCCACGACATTACGGTGTATTCCGCGCTTGGCCTTGCGGCTGGGGCGTGTTCGGGGAATGGGATTTTGCTGGATATTCGCGACCCGAAGAACCCGAAGCGGCTGGACGCGGTGAGCGATCCGAACTATGCCTTTTGGCATTCGGCGAACTTCAGCAATGACGGGAAGAAGGTGCTGTTTACCGATGAGTGGGGCGGTGGTTCGCAGCCGCGGTGCCGCGAGACGGACCCGATGCACTGGGGGGCGGACGCGATCTTCACCTTGGAAAAAGGAAAGTTAACGCTGGCGTCTTACTACAAGATGCCGGCGGCGCAGACGGAGAATGAGAACTGTGTGGCGCATAACGGGTCGCTGGTGCCGATTCCGGGGCGCGATGTGCTGGTGCAGGCGTGGTATCAGGGCGGGATTTCGCTGGTCGATTTCACCGATCCGGCGCACCCGTTTGAGGTGGCGTATTTCGACCGGGGCCCGACGGACAGCACGAAAAAAGGGATGGGCGGGCAGTGGTCGACATATTGGTACAACGGCTACATTTACGGCGCGGAGATTGCGCGTGGCGTGGATGTGTTCAAGCTGGTGCCGAATCAGTTTCTGACGCAGGGCGAGATTGACGCGGCCAATCAGGTGCATTTCAACGAGCTGAACGTGCAGAACCAGCCGAAGATTACATGGCCATCGAATTTCATTGTGGCGCGGGCATATGTGGACCAGTTGGAGCGGAGCGGGGCGTTGCCGGCGGCGCGGATTTCGGCGGTGACGGTGGCGATGGAGAAGGGGAACCGGAGCCAGTTACAGAGCGTGGCGAAGGGGTTGGAGAAGGACTCGGCCGGCGCGAAGACGGCGGCGGACCGGGAGCGGATGAAGGCGTTGGCAGGTATTTTGAAGGCGGCGCGGCGGTAATTGGACCGGCATCAATGTAGCAGAGAACGAAGGACGAGGGACTGCCGGCGCGATATCTCCACAGTTTTCCCATTGCGCAACAAAGCAGTCAGTCCGCCGGAGACTCCAAGTGTTGTCTTTTCGATCCAATTCAAGTTCATGATTTGCTTGCGGTTGGCCCGGAAGAAGACAACGGGGTCAAGCTGCCGCTCCAGTGTATTGAGGGAACGCCGGATGAGTGGCCGTTCCTTGGCAAAATGCAGGCGCACGTAGTTTCCCTCCGACTCCAGCAGGAAGATGTCACAGGCGCGAACAATCCAGCATCGGTCTCCGTCCCTTACGAATAGGCGGTTCAGACCCACCTTCGGCTTGCAAGCTTGGGCCCGCTGTAGAGCAGCGGCGAGACGCACAGGGGCGATAGGCTTGAGCAGATAATCCAGAGCGTTGACCTCAAACGCTTTGATCGCATACTGATCAAACGCAGTTGTAAAAATGACCTGCGGAACATGGTCTTCGAGCAGATCGAGGAGATCGAAGCCATTCATTCCAGGCATCTCAACATCCAGGAACAGCAGGTCAGGGGAGGTCTGCCGGATGAGGCTCAGCGCCTCGGCCCCATTGCGTGCCTCCCCAACAACTTCCACCTCAGAGTGCGCCTGCAGAAGGCGCCGCAGTTCGAGGCGGGCAAGGCGTTCGTCATCGACGATCAGAGCCTTCATGGCGGTCAGGAGGCCGGAATCAGGACGGTCGCTTTGACGACCCCATCGCCATCGTCCAGAATCAGACTGGCCGAGTCGCCGTAGAGCAGACTAAGGCGCTCCCGCGCGTTTGCAAGCCCCAGCTGAGACTGGGATCGCGGCGATCCGATCAGGCTCCCGGTATTCGTGACAACGAGGCGAACAAATCCATTCTGAAGGCAGGCACGAATAGTGAGCTGGCCGCCACCGGTTGCCTGGCTGACCCCGTGTTTAATGGCGTTCTCGACGAGCGTTTGGAGAAGCATGGGTGGAACCAGACACCGCGCCGCTTCCGAGTCTACGACAATTTGTGAACGCAACCGCTCTTCGAATCGAATGGCCTCCAAGGCGAGGTAGTCTGTAATCACCTCCAGTTCCAGCGCCAACTGGACGGCATGTTGCCGGTCGTGCCGGAGACTGTTGCGCAACACATTGGAAAGGCGGGTCATCATGTCCTGCGCACGCGGTGGATCGAGCGCGACGAGAGCACGGATGGAGTTCAGGCAGTTGAACAAAAAGTGCGGGTTGAGCTGCGCTTCCAACGCTCTCAGTTCGGCCTCCTTCAGCGCGAGCTGGAGCTGAACTTCCCTTACGGCATACCCACGGCGCTCTGTGAACCGCACATAGAGAATGGTCCAGACACCCGATGCCAGGAACATACCCCACCAAAGCGCAACGATCGCGATGACGGACCACCTGCCGCCAGCCAGCAGTAGGTTCGTCCCAATCACGAGCGAAGTCTGGACGAGACTGATGACGGCTACGCCCGCCGCCAAAAACGGCCACATTGGGCCCGTTTCCCCGGATGTCTGACGCCGCCGCCGGATGAGGCCGCGGAACCTATGAGTCAACCCGATACTGGCCAAAATGAGAAGAGCGTGGCCGCACAGCAAGGGCAGGGGCTGCACGCCACCGATCAAGTTAATCGTGATTCCGACTGCCGAATAGGCGAGCCAGCCAAGTACCTGAAACGTCCAATATCGCTGCATACAACAAGCTTGCCGCAACTTTCAGCAGGGCGAAAATGTTTGGGACAAGCGGCCAGGAGCAGGGACAAGCGGCGCTATCTCGCGGTCTTAACGGACCTCGTGTCAGGGCAAGGCGTAATAGCGGTAAGTGGTGGTCCAGGTGAAGGTTTGGCCGGGGGCCACCGAGATGGCGATGAACGGCTCCATGGAGATGTTGCTGCGGATGGACCAGAGGTTGATGCTCTGGAGTGGCCGGTCGCCGTTTAGGGTCATGCCGGCTTTGCGGGCGGTGTTTTCGATTTTGATTTCGTGGTCGGCGGGGTTGGCGGAGAAGCCTTCGATGGGCGCGGAGACGGTGTCGCGGCCGGTGAGGGTCTTCTTGTAGACGACGCGGTTGCCGCTGATCTCGGCGAGTTCGGGGTTGGGCGGGCGGCTGGAACGGACAGCGAAGGGGACGGTGATGACGGCGCCGGGGCCGGGGGGCGTGCCGTCGAGAACGAGGAAGTTGTGGTTGTAGACGGTGGTTTCGATGGGTTGTTTGCTCGAG
>CAMATG010000497.1 GCA_945860645.1 Candidatus Sulfopaludibacter sp. SbA3
GTCGAAAATAGCGATCACCCGCTCCTGCTGCTCCTTCACCGGCACCGAAACCAGCCGCTCGTCCTGCAACGAAGCCAACGGCACCACCGGATCTCCCAGGAACAACCGCGCAATCGGCACCGCGCCCCACAGGCGCTCATCGGCGTCGATCAAAAACACCGTGTTCGTCGATTCCAACGCGTAGTCGTGCCCCTTCATCGCCGCCACCGCCTCGCCCACAGTCGCTGTATGCGGCACGGTCACGTATTCGGTGGTCATCAGGCCCCCCGCCGAATCTTCACTATGCTCCAGCAGCTCTTCCACGTCGTGCGCCGGCTCATCGTCCATCTCTTCCAGAATGGCGTCCGACCGCGCCTCTTCCATCTCCGCCAGCACATCGGCCGCCTCGTCCGGATCCATCTCTTCAATGATCTCGGCGGCCTTCTCCTCGCTCAGCGATTCCAAAATACTCGCCTGAATATCCGGATCGATTTCCGACAACGCCTCCGCCGCCACTTCGCTGTCCAACGACCCGAACAGCGCCTCCCGGTCCGACGCCCCCAGCTCCTCCACAATGTCCGCCAAATCCGCCGGATGCATCGCCTCCAGCGCCCGCGTCGAAATGTTCAACCGCAACCGCCGCTGCGGATCGCTTTCCAGGATGTTGCAGAACTCCCAGCGAATCGAATTCACCGGGATGGGCATCATCATCCTCCGGATCAGCGGACGCGGCAGGACGCCCTGCACCAGGCGCCGGAACATGGATCGTAGCCCGATGTCCACCTCCTGCACCCGCAGCTCATCGTGCCCGTTCACCTGCACCCGCTGGAACGTGACGTCGGTCACCCGCACCACCTTCCGCCCTTCGACGTCGATAATCTGCTGGTCCAACAGATCGCGCTCCAGCCGCAGCATGTAATCGTCGCGGTGGTACGGCGTCAACTGCTCATCCCGCAGCCAGATGCCCTCTAGCGATATGGTCTGAATCTGATCGTGCCGGACGCTCAACCACGCCCAGCCCCCGCCCAGCAGGTACCGGTCTACGCGGAATGCGTTGACCAACGGAACGATCGCCGCATCGCGGACACGGCCCAGCTTCCGGCCCTTAAGGTCGTAAACCTTGAGCCCGACAAGTTCGGTGAAGAACAGGTGGTCCAGCATCGGGATGAGTCCGTGGTCATAGGGTCAGGGGCGTCGAAAACACCCCTTCCTCCACTATCGCGCACCCACCCCCGCGCTGGCTATCTATTTCAGCTTTTCGGCCAGTAACTGGTTCACTGTCGCGGGGTTAGCCTGTCCACGTGACAGTTTCATGACAGCCCCCACCAGGAACCCGATGACGGTCGTTTTGCCGCCCTTGTACTGCTCCACCTGCTTCGGATTGGCCGCGATCACCTCGTCGATGATCTTCTCCAGCGCCCCGGTATCGGAGATCTGCTTCAGCCCCTCGCGCTCCATGATGGCCCGCGGCGCATCACCCGTCTCGAACATCTTCGGGAAGATCTCTTTCGCCAGCTTGCCCGACAACTCCCCGCTGCCAATCAAGTCCACCAACTCGCCCAAATGCGCCGGCGAAATCGGTGACTCGCCAATCTCTTTCCCCGCCGTCTTCAACATGACGGCCAGGTCGCCCATCACCCAGTTCGCCACCGCCTTCGGATTCTTCGAAGCCGCCGCGGCCTTCTCGTAATACTCGGAGTTCTCCCGCGTCGCCGTCAGCACATCGGCGTCGTACGGCGTCAACCCATACTCGCTCAAGAACCGCGCCCGCTTCGCCTGCGGCAGCTCCGGCATCTCCCCCGCCACCCGCGCCAACCACGCATCGCTAATCCGCAACGGAATCAGGTCCGGCTCCGGGAAGTACCGGTAATCGTGCGCCTCTTCCTTCGAGCGCATCGATACCGTCTCCCCCGAATCGGCGTTAAACAACCGCGTTTCCTGGATAATCCGCCCGCCGGATTCCACAATCGCCACCTGCCGCTCAAACTCAAACTCAATCGCCTGCTTCAGGAACCGGAACGAGTTCACGTTCTTGATCTCCGCCCGCGTCCCCAGCTTCTCGGCGCCCTTCTTACGGACGGAAACATTGGCGTCACACCGCAGCTCGCCCTTCTCCATATCGCAGGTGGAAACACCGGCGAACTGCAACGCCTGCTTCACCTCCGTCATGTACTGGAAGGCCTCTTCCGACGACCGCATATCCGGTTCGCTGACAATTTCAATCAACGGCGTCCCGCTCCGGTTCAGGTCCACATACGTGAACCGCTCGGAGTCCTTGAACCCGTCGTGCTGGCTCTTGCCCGCGTCGTCTTCCATGTGGATGCGCGTCAGGCCAATCCGCTTCACGCCCGATTCCAACTGGATATCCACGTGCCCCCGCAGCGCATACGGTTTGTCGAACTGCGAAATCTGATACCCCTTCGGCAGGTCCGGGTAGAAGTAGTTCTTCCGCGCGAAGATCGATTCGCCCTGCACATCGCAATGCAGCGCCAGCGCCCCGCGAATCGCCAGCTCCACCGCCTGCCGGCTCAGCACCGGCAACGCGCCGGGCAACCCCAGGCACACCGGGCAAACGTTGGTGTTGGGAGCATTCCCAACCTCCACCGGACACGAACAGAAGATCTTCGTGCGCGTGGCAAGCTGACAGTGTACTTCCAGCCCGATCACGAGCTCATATTGGGCGAGAATTTCCGGGGGCGTTGCGGCCAGAACAGGCATTTGTTCATTATAAACCGCGCCCCAAATACAGAACGGGATCGGCCGGTAGGCCGATCCCG
Organism: Candidatus Sulfopaludibacter sp. SbA3; assembly: GCA_945860645.1. Lineage (GTDB taxonomy): Bacteria > Acidobacteriota > Terriglobia > Bryobacterales > Bryobacteraceae. The sequence continues at coordinate 2,757 of CAMATG010000497.1, forward strand.
TTTTTGTTTAGCTGAATGCCAGCGTCCGGGGATTACTGAATAGCGGCGATGGCGCTGCTATTGCCGAACACGAGCTCACCGGTCGGGCTTTCCGCCGCAACGGCGAAGTTGCGGAAGACACCCGGGGTGGCGTCGAGCGGGATTTCAAAGGCCAACCAGTAGACACCGATCATCCCGGCCGCGTACGTGGCGGAAACGATGCGGACACCCTGGTCGTTGACGCCAACAACCAGCGGCGTCGTCGCCGTCTGATCGCCGAGGCCAACTTTGTTCGTGAACGCCGGCGCAAAGGTCGGACCAAGCCCGGTCACCGCAGCCTGGACGATCTCACCGCGGCGAGCCGGGTTGGTCGGCGTCACGTAGCTGCCATCGGGGCGGATGATCGCCGCGTAGGAACGCTGACCGGTGACGGCCGGGGTTTCAAAGATGCCAGGAGCCGCCCGGAATACCTGGACGTTATCCACCTGCGCCTGCGATCCCGGGATGCGGATCACCACCGACGTGCGGCCCGGCGAAGCGATTTCGCAAGGCACCTGCACAATCAGCGATTCCGTACCGGCCTGATTGGACACAGCCAGGATCGGAGCCTGCAAGCCGCCGATCTCCACTTCCACACCGTTGTAGCTCAACGGCAGCCCGCCGATACCAAGGAAGTTGGTATTGACGACGCCATTGACACCGATCGCGATGTTGCTGCCGAAGACCGTCGCCAGCGCGCAAGGCGCCAGACCAGGCTGATTACGCGCCGTGCCGACGATGCCGGCCGCCGTAAACACCGGGCCCGGAGGCCGAACGGTCAACGTAAACGTCTGCGTCAGGGCGCCAAGCGCGGCGCGAATGGTAACCGTGCCAGCCGAGCTACCGGCCACCGCGGTCACCGTCGAACGGCCGTTGGCGTCGGTACGGACGCTCGAACCGCTCAACGTCGCCGTGCCGGCAACGACACTCCACTGCACCGTCTGTCCGGGGACGGGCGCGTTCCGCTCGTCGCGGACTTCAACCACCAGCGTGCCGGGGAACGGCTGATTGATCAGCGCCGTCTGGCCGTCGCCACCGATCTTGTTCAACTGGCTGATCGTCAGGTTCGTCGTGAAGTTGAACGTCTGCACCACACTGCCGACGCGCACACGGACCGAATTGAGGCCGGCCACGCTGCCCAACGTTCCCAGTGCGCTCACGCGGCCGGAAGCATCCGCCACCGCCACCACATTGGCCAACGTAATCGAGTTCGGCGTCACAATTTCCCAGTTCGCCGTCTGCCCGGGGAGAATGTTGCCGGAGGAATCTTCCACCTGCGCCACGAAGGCCAGCGTCAGACGCTGTCCAGGGTTGCCGCTCTGGTTGTTCCCCTGCAGGATCCGGATCACCGAGGGTGGGCCCGGGCGGACATCCAGGTTAATCGTGGAACCACCCAGGCTTTGCGTCCCGCCAATGTTGACGTTCAAGCCCGAAAGCCCCAATCTGCCGCCGATCTTCAGGTTGCAGGTCGCCAGACCCGTGGAATCGGTCAGCGCCACATCGCCTTCCCCCGCACAGACCGCCGTCGGCCCAAGAGTCGGATCCGTGTTTTCCGTTCGCACCTTCAGCGCCACGTTCGGAATCGGCTGGCCGGACTGGATACCGGCGGCCGCCACGACGCGCACCTGAATCGCTTCATTCAGCGTTGTCCCGGTCTGGCCGACCAACAGGCTGTCGAGGGGCTTGATGCGTTCCACCAACGGCTGCGCGGCCTGGCCGCCGCCGGGAAGGGTGGAGAGGATCGTCGTCACGATGAAGTTCACCGTCGCCTGGCCGTTCGAAGCCGAAATCGTCTGCTGCGCGAACGAGAACCCGGGCGAAATGGCCGTCGCCAGGAAGCTGACCTGCGCCAGACCCTGCGCGTCCGTTACCCCCGTACAAATGTTGCCGGAACACGTCGTGTTCGTCAGCGAAAGGCCCTGGAACGTCGAGGTGGCAAGCGTACCCGCGCCGCTGGCCATGGCAAACGTCACCGTCTGGCCCGCAACCGGGTTGCCATTGGCGTCTCTCAAACGGACCGTGAACGGCTCCGTCAGCAGGAACTGCTCGGAAACCATCTGCCCCTGGCCGCTGACAATCGACAGCAGGCCCGTCGCCGGGCCGCCCGTCGATCCGCTGGCCGCCGACAAAACGTAGGTGGCCGTCGGCTGCCCGGGCCCGGGGCCCGCCGCCGCGGTCACGTTAAAGGTGCCCGCCGTGGGAGGAGCCACCACCGTGGTCTGTGCCCAGCCCTGCGCATTCGACGTCGCCGTCGCGCCCAGAATCTGCGCGTTCGGGTTATCGGAGGTGAAGGTCACGTTCACGCCAAACAGCGGCTTGCCAACGGAGTTGGTCACGCGCGCAATCAGCGGCAGATACGTGCCGCCGGGCGTCGTCGTCTGGGCCGTGTTGTAGGCCAGGATCGCCGTCGGCGTCCCCGTCGTCTGCGCGGACAGATGAACCAGCGGTCCCGGCTGCGTCGGAATAGCGGCGCGCCCCGCATCAAGCGGCGGGTTCGAAGACAGGTCCAAACGGTAGATCGTGCCCGGCGTCGACAGGAACATGAAACGCGAGTTCGGCACTTCGCCGGAAACGGCGATGTCGGTCACGTTTGGAAT
>CAMATG010000498.1 GCA_945860645.1 Candidatus Sulfopaludibacter sp. SbA3
CAGGAGGCGAGTTCGTGGTCGCCGCCGTCGGTGGTGACGGTGGGCGGGCGGAAGCAGATTATCGTCGCGGCGTCGACCAAGGTGCGTGCGTATGATTATCAGACGGGGAAGGTGATCTGGGAGTGCGGCGGGTTGGGGTCGAATGTGATTCCGGCGCCGGTGTTTTATAACAATACGGTGATTGTGATGAGCGGGCACCGGGAGCCGAACCGGATGGCGATTAAGCTGGGACGCGATGGGGATTTGACTGGTACGGATGCTGTGGTTTGGTCGAACACCAAGGGGAATTCCTACACGCCGTCTCCGGTTTTGTACGAGGGGAAGCTGTATTTTGTGACGGACAACGGGATCTTGAGCGCGATCAACGCGGGGACCGGGGAGCTTTACTATCAGGAACGGTTGCCTGGGACGTATTCTTTGAAGGCTTCGTTGGTGGCGGCGAATGGGAACTTGTACGTTTCGACCGAGCAGGGGGACGTGCTGGTGGTGAAGATGGGGGAGAAGTTTGAGGTGGTTGCGACGAATAAGATGGTGGATGAGTTCTTCATTGCCTCACCGGCGATTGTCGATGGGGAGATGTACTTGCGTGGGAAGAATACGCTGTACCTGATTCGGCAGAAGTAGCGTTTGGATCAGACAAACCCTAGGTGACAGTCACCTAGGGTTTGTCTGGTTAGAAGGCGCGGACGGGGAGGGTGAAGGGCGCGACGTTGGTGCCTTCCACCGTGACCAGGACCGGCTGGTTGCCTTGGGCGACCAGGGTTTGGATGGTGAACTGGAGCTGCAGGAAGCTCCCGGAAGGGTTCACCGTCAGCGGGCGGTGTTCGATGCCGCCGATGCTGAGCGTGATCCGAGGCTGCGAACCGGCGGGAGCTAGATTTTCAGGCAGGCCGGTGATCAGCATGTTCATGAGTTCGCCGTAACGGGCCGGGCGCTCAGCGGTGATCTGCACACCGAAGCCGGCGGTGACGGACGAAATGACCGCCTGCTGCTGGACGACCGGAATAGCGATGGGCAGGGCCGAATCGGCACCGGACTGTAGTCTCAGGACGGCCACCCCGGGCGCGAGGCCTGCGGGAACCGAGAAGGTGACCAGCGATCCATCCACGCCGAGGACTTGGGCAGGGCGATCGTTAACCGTGAGTTGCAAGGGCGACAGGCCGTTGATGGCCAAGCCGTTCACCTGTACGGTGGCGGAGTTGCCGGCGATCAGGCCGCCGCTGGCGGTGGCCGGGACCGAAATCCAGCCGGACTTGGCAGAGGTAACCTGTAAAGCACCACTTTGCGTCGACAGGCGGAGGCCATTTAAAACACTGAAGTTATACGAATTCCCAGCAGCGCCCGGTGCAACCCAGATGTTGGCCAAGGCGCGATTGGGTGAGGGGAACCAAACGCGGCGAATATCGATATCCGGAGTGCCAAACCCGATCGAGGTTAGGTCTTCGGCGAAGTTGGCACCGGTGACTTCAACCACCGATTCGGTCCCGGCAGGGAGCGTAGTGGTGGCAAGCGCCGTTGCCGGCAGCTCGTTCGAGAGATTTGTCACGTTGACGGCGGGCTGCATGAAGAGGCTGCTCTGGCCGTCGGAGCCGAAAGCAACGACATGCATGACGGCGCCGGAGGCCGCTGGGGGCGGGATGACGGTGAGGCGCCCTGAGTTTTCATCGTAGCCACGGACGGTGGCGAAGGCTCCATCGAAGGCGACGCGGGTGGAGGCGGTCAACCCTGTACCGGCGACGAGCAGATCATTTCCATCGCCGCGGGTGACGGATTCGATCTGCGGGGCGGCGCGTTCGACGACACGGAGACCGTAGGGGAGAATGTAGAGGTCGTTGTTGCGGGAGAAGATCAGGTGGACCGGGGCTTCGCTTACGAACTGGCCGAACTGAAATTCCGCCTGGAGATAGAAGTCCGGGGAGGGGGCGTAGGGGCGAAGGCCACCATTCGAGACCGAAACGGCACCGCTGATGGAGCTGATCTGCAGGCCGGAGACGGGTTGGCCGCCCTGGACGAGACCGTTGCCGGTCATGACGACCAGATTGCGGGCCCCGGCGGTGTAGACGTGGGCCGGTTTCACGGCGCGCTGGCCGGGGAAGCTGTACGTCTGGACAGAGTGGATGGCGGTGGGACTGTTGCGACGGTTGACGGAGAAGTTGACGCCCTCAACGGTGTTGCCGGCGGTAATGGCGATGGCGGCGAAGGGGACGCGGCTGGCGGGGTAGAAAACGGTGTCGAACTGCTGGCCGCCGGCGAGGGCACGGTTCGCGTTGTCGACCGGGAGCACGACGTTGCCCGGGGTGGCCTCGCCTTGGAGGGCGGGCGGGAGCGGATGGGCGTAGAGGAAATACTGTCCGGGGGCCAGACCGTCGATGCGGAAGGTGCCGTCCGGGTGAGTGAGGGTGCCGATGGCGGCGCCGCCCGGAGCGACAGCGACCACGCTGGCGAGGCCCATACCAGTGCCGTCGGCCGTGACTCGTCCGGTTGCCGAACCGAGCCCTTCCCGAAAGGTGCGCGAGGGGTAGAGAAGGGAGAGGCCGACGACGTCATCGGGCAGGATGGGACGAATCTTGGTGGTGGCACGGGTGATTTCCGTCGCCATGGCGCCGGAGACGAAGGAGTGCTGCAGGCCGAGAGCGTGGCCGAACTCGTGAACGGCGGTGAGGAAATATTGCTCGCTCCAGGAGGGGCGGGAGCCGATATCCTTCGACAGGACGACGACCGAGCGCTGGATGGGGATCAGGGCGCCGGCGGTGGTGTTGATGACATCGTTGCGAACGGTGGGGCCACCGTAACCGTTAACACCGGGGGGGAGATCTTCAAAAACCACGTCGATGGAGGGAGTGGCGGCGTTCTGGTTGGCGTTTTGTTGGGTGACGCCACCGAAACGGATCCGGAGGTCCGAGGTTTCGATATCGTTCCACACTTTGGCGGCGGAACGGATTTGGCTGACGACGAGGGCGAAGTTGTCGGTATCGGCGTAGCGGGAGGGGCCGGAATCGGCGATGTGGAAGGTGACGGTGCTGTTGGGAAGAGAGGAAAGGTCGAACTTTTCGGGAATGGAGTTGAAGGGCCCGAAGGCGGAGTTGTAGTGAACGAAGTGGTAGTAGCCGAAAGAGACCGAACTCAGGAGAAGCGAAACAGCGGCGAGTTTGGTTAGGAGGCGCGTCACTACTGTTGCGCTCCTTGGCTTCTTACGCGGGAGGAAAACTCCTGGGAGGTGAAACGCATCCCCGTATCGGAAGTGGGACGGCCGGTTCTGGCGTCGATGAGGCCTTCCTGGATGGCGCCTCGGGAGAAGATGGTTTGCCCGGCGGCGTTTTTGGACACCTGGAAGACACCCTGGGAGAGCCCAATGATGTGGGTGAGTCCGGTCTTCGACGTCCAGAGGAAGAGGACCAGATCGGTATCGGCAGGAAAAGTCGGGACGCCGGAGAATGTCTGTTGGCTGCGTCCGATGGTGCCACCGGGGAGGACAACGTCGATGCTCTTGGCTGCGGCGCCTTTGTACTGTTCACTGACCTGCACTTTGTAATGCGAGTAGTAGATAGCACCATGCTGACGCACGGTAGAAAGCGCAATCCGCCCTCGTACGATTTGAGTGGACTTGGCCACCATTTCGTCAAAGGTGAGCTTTTCGAGCGTCGTCGCCGTGAGGGTGGACGCCAGAGCCGCGAGGATTGTCATCAGGAGTCGCATGACGAGGAAAAGAGAAGCACGCCAAATGCCAGAGTGTGTGTCTTTATTTTCAGTGGTTTACGAAGCAGTCGCCGAACAGGGGCGTGTTGGAGTGACACACACGGTGGGACAGGTTGCCCAGGAACATTTACAAGGGGGAATGTTTCCGCAACTATTGTACGACAAAGATCGGTATTTTGACCGCATGTCGAACGTGCTCAATGGTTTGGCCATAGACGATGTCGCCCAGGCGACCATGGCCGTGGGCGGCCATCACGATGAGATCTGGTTTTTCCGATTTGGCAAAACGGATGATCTCGTCGGGAGGAGAGTTCGAGTGTCGTATAAAGTATTCACAGCTAACAGATTGTTTTGATAAACGATTCTTTATTTCCGTGAAGTATTCCGATCCGCCTGTGACCTCGGCAGTGGAGCTGTCGTGGCCGTAGATCTGGCTGGTGACGCCTTCTTCGACGTGGAGCAGGAGAATGCGAGCGCCGGACTGGCGGGCGAGGGCGGAGGCGTGGCGGAGGGCGATTTTGTCGGAGCCGGAGTGATCGAGCGGGACGAGGATGGTTTTGTATTCGGGGAGAACGGCTTCGTCGGTTAAGAGGTCGACAACTGGCAGGTCGGGTGTGCGTGGTGGCACGAGGGGCCCGAAGAGGAGGTAGGCGAGCAGGAAGGCGAGGGCGACGCCAGGAAGCACGATGAGGTAAACGTTTGAACCACTGGATAATACCTTTTCAAATGTGTTTTTTACTAGCCAGCCATTCAAGAAAAGGATGATGCCGGCTACGATGACGGCGAGCGTTGTGACCCAGGGCCGATTGGCGAAGGTGCCCATTCGCTGTTTGTCTCCGGTGAGCCGGATGAGCGGAATGATGGCGAAGGGGAGCTGGAGACTGAGGACGACCTGACTGAGGATCAGGAGCTTGTATACCTCCTTATCTCCGGAGGTATAGATGACGGCGACGGCGGGTATCAGGGCGAGGCCGCGGGTAACTAAGCGGCGCATCCACGGATTCAAGCGAAGGTTTAAGAAACCTTCCATAACAATTTGACCAGAAAGAGTTCCTGTTAACGTAGAAGCTTGGCCGGAGAGGAGGAGCGAGATGGCGAAGAGGCCACTGGCGAAGGCGGAACCGAGCAACGGGCTCAGCATTTGATGCGCCTGTTGAATCTCGGTAACGGCGACGCCGCGATGGTAGAAAACGGCCGCGGCGAGGATAAGGATGGCGGCGTTAACCAACAGTGCAGCGTTTAGTGCAAAAACAGAGTCTATCAGATTGAAATGACAGGCCTTCTTTTTCTCCTCAGGACTGGCGCCGAACTGTCTTGTCTGCACCAGGGAGGAGTGCAGGTAGAGGTTGTGAGGCATGACGGTGGCGCCAAGGATTCCTATGGCGATGTAGAGGCTCTCGCCGTTGATGGAGGGCACGAGGCCGCTGGCAACCTGCCCCCATTCGGGTTTGGCGAGGAAGAGTTCGATGGCAAAGCAGATGCCAATGGCGGCGACGAGTGCCCTCACAAGCCACTCGAACTTTTGTACGCCAAGTTTTAGTAAATACAGAATGAAGAATGAATCGACTGCGGTGAGCAGGACGGCCCATAGGAGAGGAATACCGAAGAGGAGGTTGAGGGCGATGGCGGCGCCGAGGACCTCCGCCAGATCGGTGGCGGCGATGGCGATTTCGCA
>CAMATG010000499.1 GCA_945860645.1 Candidatus Sulfopaludibacter sp. SbA3
GGCGGACGGACGGCGAAGGCGGAGTACATAATCGATGGCGTGGCGGTGACGACGGGCTTTCGCCACGATGTGCCGCCGTCCATTCCCTCGATGGAAGCGGTAGGCGAATTCAAGGTGATTACGAACGGACTTTCGGCGGAATACGGCCGGCTTTCCGGCGGTGTGGTTACGCTAATTACGCGAGGCGGCACGAACCAGTATCACGGCTCTTTGTATGAGTTTTTCCGCAACGACAAGTTGAACGCGAACGACTGGAATTCCAACCGCTTTGGCCGAGCGAAAGGCGTGTTTCACGACAACGTATTTGGCGGGGCAATTGGGGGCCCGGTTTCGATCCCGAAACTGTACAGCGGCAAGGATCGGACGTTCTTCTTTCTGAATTATGAAGCGACGCGGCGGCGGACCGGTTCGAATGCGCAATTGGCGAGTGTCCCGAGCGATCTGGAGCGGGAAGGCGATTTCTCCCAGACACTGATCGACAGCGGAGTTCCGGCGAGGGTATTCGACCCGCTCACTTCCCGTGCGGCGGGGGGGCGGGTTGTTCGCGACGCCTTCCCTGGCAACCGGATTCCGGCCAGCCGGATTGACCCGTTGTCGAAGATCTACATGGGCTTCTATCCGAAAGCGAATCAGGCGGCGCGGCCGAACTCGTCGCACGACCAAAACTTTGTGGGATCGGCCACCACGCCATTGGACAACAACCGATGGACCGGCCGGCTGGACCAGAACTGGTCCGACAAGCACAACAGCCACTTCACGCTGACGCATTTTGATCAATTTTCGGCCAGCCGCCGGTGGCTGTCGCAGTTGCAGCCGGTGAGCACGAACGATGATGTGGCCTGGACCATGGCGTTTGACCACAGCTATCTGATCAATCCGACGACCATCTTCAATGTCAAACTGGGCGCGGTACGTTCCACGTCGTTTGCGGGCGGGACGGTGGACGCGGATTCGTCGGCGTGGAACCTGGCTCCGGAGGTGCGTAACCTCATCGGCACTTCGAAGGGCCGAGTACCGTCGTTGGGGACGGCGGACACGGTGACGGGCATCGGCGGCGGCAGCGTCACCGACAACCGGGACACGATTTTCTCCGGCCTATTCTCTGTTCAGAAGCAAACCGGGCGGCACACCTTGAAGCTGGGCTATGAACATCGCCGCTACTACTCCAATATCTACTCCGGCGGCGTGTTTTCTACGGCGAGTATCCGGAGCGCGACGTCACAGTATTTCGACGCGCCGAATAATGGCTCCGGCTCGGGCCTTGCATCGTGGATGCTGGGCGTGGTTGGCGGTGGCAGCGGGACGCAACTCGCGGGGCCTGCCTCGTTGCAGGGATACCATGGCGCCTATGTCCAGGACGACTTCAAGGTCCGCAAGAACCTGACGGTGAACCTAGGTCTGCGGTGGGACATTGAACCGCAGCGGACGGAGCGGTTCGACCGCCAGACGTTCTGGGATCGCGACTATAAGTGGCCTATAAGCGCGGGGAACTGGAACTGGAATCAGGCACTTGGTGAAGCGCAGGTGGCAGGCTCCGCGGCGCCCACGCCAGAGTGGACGCAGAAGGGCGTCCTGGGCCGCGTCGCGCTGATGGGGACGAAAGAGTATCCCGGCCGGTCGATGCAGCAGGTGCCGAAGAATCACTTTGGTCCGCGGATTGGTGTGGCTTGGTCGGTGAATCCGAAGACGGTGGTTCGCGCCGGGTATGGGTTGATCTGGATGACGCTGACGGGTAGTTTTCACCTGAACGGTTCGCCGTGGAATATCGGCTATGGCGATGCCGCGCGGCTGATCCAGGGCGGCACCCCTGACGGCGGCATGACGTTCCCGCTGACGTTTACGAACCCGATGCCGGGCGGGGCCGGCCTGGTGCGGTTGACGCGCGATCTGGACGCGTTGAACCGCAGCGTGATGGGCAACTGGTTTGTGTCCTCGGCGACGAACCTGAGCCCCGGTTATGAGCATGCTTTTCACTTCGGCATCCAGCGCGAAATCGGTACGGGCGCCAACGCCTGGCTGATCGAAGGCAATTACACCGGCAACATGGGCCGCACGTTGCCGTACTACCTGGGTACCGGCGAGCACATTTTGCCGGATGCCTACAACAAGATTGGCCCGATTGGATTGAAGTTGAACAACCCGGTGACCAATCCGTACTTCGGTTTCATTCCGGCGTTTACGGGCGTCGGGTCCCAGACGATTCCCTTCGGACGCCTATTCCAGCGCAATCCGCTGTGGACGGAGATCTGGACGCTTGGGGAGCCGCTGGGCAACTCCAATTACCACGCCGGTTACATCCAGGCGGAACACCGGTTCTCGCGCGGCTTCGGATTGCTGATGAACTACACGTTTTCGAAGATGTTGAACGACGTCGGTTCCTACGACGGCGGCTTCGGTATGCCCTATCCGCAGGCTGGCCTGCCGGTCTCGAATACCTATGGCATCGCGACGACGGACATTACGCACAAACTGTTGTTTAACTATTCGGTGGACCTGCCCTTTGGCCGGGGACGGAAGTACCTGAATGCCACGGACTCCTTCGCCGCGAACGCGCTGGACCAGGTGGTGGGCGGGTGGACAATGGCCGGGACGACGACGCTCCGCAGTGGCTTCCCGATCACGGTTCGGACGCCGTCGAACACGGTGGGCGGATTGGGTTCGAACTGGTACAACATTGGTCACGGGCGCGATTCGCAGCCCGTAATGGTGCCGGGCGTGGCGCTGGACAACCGTGTTAGCGGCCAGACGGCGCTTGAAGGATCGGCGGGCTATACGCCGTATTTGAATCCGGCGGCCATTCGTGTTGTCCGGGACTTCGAAATCGGCGACGCGCCTTCCACGCAGCCGAACTTCCGTGGGCCGGGTTTCTCGCAATGGGATCTATCGCTGTTGAAGAGTATCCGGACGCCATGGGAAGGCAAGACCGTGCAGTTGCGCATGGAGGCGCAAAACCTGTTCAACACCATGAATCCGGGCATGCCGGGGAACGCGATTCTTTCGCGAACGATCGGGATGATCACGGGCCAGACCGGGAGCCCGCGGCGCATTATGGTCGCGGCGAAGTTCTACTTCTGATTTCGCCGGCGGGACGCGAATTGGTGATGGGACTTGGGGTGGCGTCTGTCGAGACCAGCGGCGGACGCCGCCCCCCGTTTGCGGAAGGAATCGGCGAAGCAGAAATGGATTGAACGGGTAGTCCGGCGGGCTGAGCTGTTCGTAAAGCGCGTTCTGACTAAGTCTGTTCCGGCGAGGGGTGTGTTGGGCGGCGTGTTGCCGTTTCTTGGCACTGGCGGTCAGGGTACGATGCGGGATAGGTTGTCGACGTCGCGGTCGAAGGTGCAGATGCCTTCGAGGTTGTCGACGCGGACGACGGCGGCGTGGACGGCGTCGCGGGTTTGGTCCACGACGGCGGCGGTGATGGGGAGGACGGTGGGGAAGAGGGAGCGAGCCATTTCGTAGACATCGAGTGCGTCCCGCGTCCGGCCTATGCAGGTGTATCGATGGAGGATTTCCCGCGGCGCCTCGCCATCAATGGCGGCCTCAATCTGCTTGGAAGCCATTTGCCTGAGGAATTTGAGTGCGATGGGCTTGTTTTGATGTTCCGCGCCGTTGGCATATATCAAGACGTTTGCATCGACCAGTCTTATGGCAGCGGTTCGACAGCGGGTACCGATTCGGCCTTCATCTCCGCTGGGGTGCCGACGGGAAGGAATGGCGAGGCGTTCGGCGATGTCGGTGCTTGGATGGCGTTGTTCTGGCTCGGTGAGTTCCATTGTGTGTGGCCTAGGGGAGGGGGCGGACGCCGAGGACGGTGTAGCCGCCGTCGGTGGAGGCGAGGCCGGTGGCGCTGGCCACTATGTAGTAGGCCTCGCCGGGGGTGACGGGGAATGTTGCTGTGCCCCAGATCCAGGCGCCGGTGTTGCGGGGGACGGTGGCGCAGGCGAGTTCGGGGCCGATCGACAGGCCGTTGGCGGGATAGGCCGCGACGATGACGCCGGAGTTGCCGAAGGTGTCGTAGCGCTGGGCCTGGAATATGACTTCGAGCTGTTGGGAATCGGCCGGGGCGGTGACGCGCCACCAGACCGTCTTGGCCGGGACCGTGAGGGAACAGGAGGGGCGGGGATCGGTCGGTTCCACCGTTTGGGTGCGGGTGTCGCGGACGCCGAGGTAGGGGAGGGCCGTGATTTCGGCGGCGCTGGAGCGGCTATCGGCGGCGACTGGCACGGGGAGTGCCCCGGCCTGGGTGGATTCGATGGTTTTATCCTGCAGCCAGAGGCCGCCGCGGCGGGCGGTTGGGGCGGTATTGGGCGTGGCGGTGACGGTGATGGCTCCTTCGCCCGTGCCTTGCGCGGGGGAGTTGACATCAATGGCGCCGGGTTGCGGAATGGCGGCCCAGGCGCAGTTGGGCGCGGTGTTTACGGGGATGGTGAATGTTCCGCCGAAGGCGGGGAGGGTGGGGAGGGGGCCGATCCCGTACGTGCAGCCATCGCCGGAGCCGGGGAGGCGGGTGCGCCAGACGCCGCGGCCGAAGGTGAAGGCGTAGAGGTGATTGGCGCCGGCGGCTTTGTCGAGCACTAGGGCTTCCGTCGGGACGGCCGCGAAGGGGTTGGCGTCGCGGTTCCATGTTGCTCCAGCGTCGAGGGAGACGAAGACGCCCAGGTCCGTACCGGCGTAGAGGCGCTGGTTATCGTTGGGATCGACGAGGAGACGGAAGACGGGGATGTCGGGAATGGCCGTATTGCCGGCGCCATCGACACCGGTCCAGGTGGCGCCGCCATCGGTGGAACGGTAGATGTGGCTTTGGCCGGCGGCGGTGTTGAACTGGCTGTAGACGGCGTAGACGGTGCCGGGGGTGATGGGATCGAACTCGATGGAGGGGATGTAGCCGAGGCGGGGGCGGTTGGCGAGCCATTCGGTTTCGGCGGTGGCTTCGGCGGTGTTGGGGGTACGGAGAATGAAGCCGGTGGTGGTGGCCATGAGGACGCTGCCATCGACGGGGGAGACGGCGATGGCGGAGACGGTGCCCTGGTTGGCGGGGAGTTGGGTGGAGATGGGTTCCCAGTTGTCACCCTGGTTGTTTGAGCGCCAGAATGTGCGGCCACCGGCGTAGAGGGTGTCGGGGTTGCGCGGGTCCATGCCGAGGGGGGCGACGAAGGCGAAGTTGGCGGCGGGTTCGGTGATGCCGCGGAGGACGGTGGTGAAGGTTTTGCCGCCGTTGCGGGAGCGGCGGAGGGAGAAGTTGGGTGTGGAGACGTAGATGGTGTTGACGTCGCGGGGATCGATGGCGACGGCGGCTCCGTCGCCGCCACTGATCTTGGTCCATTCGCGGCCGGCGGCGAGGGTGCCGCG
>CAMATG010000500.1 GCA_945860645.1 Candidatus Sulfopaludibacter sp. SbA3
GGTGGTGGTTTCGGCACTGGCTGGGGAGCGGCGGCTGGCGGTGGAGCGGGTGGCGAATGGGTCGAACCTGTTCTATTTGCGGGTGGCGGGAGTGGAGGCTGCGGAGTATGCGCGGAAGGTGTCGGCGGCGGGGTTGACGCTGGGCGCGCCGGTGGGCGGGCGGTTTACGGTGGCGGTGAATGAGACGTGGAACCGGGCGACGCCGGGGGAGATCACGGGGCGTTTTCGGGCTGGGTTGGGCTAGGCGGCGGGCTCGGGTTCTTCGATGATGGCCGGGGGCGGTTCGGGTTCAGGGACGGTGAGGCGGAGGAGATTGCCGTCGTAATCGACGATGTAGACTTCGCCGTCTTCGTCTTCGGCGAAGGAGACCAGGAGTCCCTCAGGCGTGCCGAAGGCGTATTGCTTCCAGCCTTCTTCCGATTGGCGAAGGCCCCAGATCATGGAGTTGCAGAAGTCTCCGAATAGATAGATGCCCTGGAGGGCGGGGTACTTGGACCCTCTGTAGACGACGCCTCCGGTGACGGAGCAGCCCTCTTCGTGGGCGTACTCGTAAAGGGGGGGCGTGAGATTGGGGACGTCGGGGCAGTCGAATTCGGGGGCGCAGCCGGTGCCTTCGCGGGCCTTCCAGCCGTAGTTGCGGCCGCCGGGTGTTCCGGCGGGCTCATAGTTGATCTCTTCGCGGTGGCTGTTGCCGACGTCGCCGATGAAGAGGTCGCCGGTGGCGCGGTCGAAGGAGAATCGCCAGGGGTTGCGGAGGCCTGTGGCCCAGATTTCGGGGAGTGCGCCTTCGATTTTGGGGTTGGAGTCGGGAATAGCGTAGGGGGCAACGCCGGATTCGGTATCGATGCGGAGGATTTTGCCCAGGAGGGTGTCGGTACGTTGGGCGGAGTTCAGGGGGTCGGGGATGAATTCGTCGCCGGGCGCAATTTCGTAGCCTCCATCGCCGGTGGCGATGTACATCATGCCATCGATGGGGCTGAAGGCGACCATGCCGCCGTTGTGTTGGCCTAAGGGTTGGGGGATGGAGAGGATGATGGATTCTGTGTCGGCGTCGGCTACGTTTGGATCTTCGGAGAGGCGGAAGCGGGAGATGGTGACGGCTTTATCTTTGGCGATGTAGTAGGCGTAAAAGTACTGTTTTTCGGCGAAATTGGGGGGAAAGGTAATGCTGAGGAGGCCGAGTTCAGCGCCGTATTGGACTTTAGATTTGATATCGAGGAAGGGGGTGGGGAGGAGTTCGCCGGCGGCGAGGATTTTGACGATGCCTTCCTGTTCGACGATGAAGAGGCGGTTTGAGCCGTCGCGTGCGGCGGTGGCGTGGGTGGGCTGGCGGAGCTTGGTGAGGAGTTTTTCCCAGCGAATGGCGGGCTGCGCGGTGAGAATAGACGCGAACAAAAGCAAGAGGGGAAATGCAGAGTTCATACTTTATTCTAACTGTCTAAAGGGGGGCTGGATTCTGCCGATAGGTTACAAAGGAGAGCGCCGTTGGAACACGTGAAAGTCGCGGAGATGGTGGCGGCGTTGTCCTATGCGCTGGATTTGACCGAGGGGCAGCCGATGGGCCATTCGGCGCGGGTTTGTATCTTGGGGATGCGGTTGGCGGCGGAGATTGGGATGGCGGTGGCGGACCGGGCGGAGCTGTACTATGCCTTGTTGATTAAGGACGCAGGGTGCAGCAGTAATGCGTCGCGATTGTTTCACATTGTGGCGGGAGATGAGAATCGGGCGAAGCGTGATGTGAAGACCACCGATTGGACGCGGGTGGGTTTTGAGAGTATGCAGTATGCGGTGAACCACGTGGGGGTGGGGCGGCCGTTTCTGGAGCGGGTGGCGACGTTGGCGCGGGCGGCGGTGAAGCGGAAGACGGATTCGACGGAGTTGGTAAAGATACGGTGCGAGCGCGGAGCGAACATCGCCCGGAGGATGGGGTTCAACGAGCGGGTGTCGGCCGGGATTCATTCGCTGGACGAGCAATGGGACGGGGCGGGGTATCCGGAGCATTTGGAGGGGGAGGCGATTCCGCTGTATTCGCGGATTGCGCTGCTGTGCCAGACGCTGGAGGTTTTTTGGCGGGAGGCGGGGGAAACGCGGGCGGTGGAGGTGGTGCGGGAGCGGGCGGGGCGATGGTTTGATCCGGCGTTGGTTCGGGCGGTGGAATCGTTGGCGGCGCGGGGCGCGTTGTGGGAGGGGTTGGAGTCGTCGTCCTTGCTGGCGGATGTGTGGGCGTTGGAGCCGGTGGAGACGAGTCTGTTTTTGACCGAGGCGCGGGTGGATGAGATCTGCGGGGCGTTCGCGGAAGTGGTGGACGCGAAGTCGCCGTTTACGTTCCGGCATTCGAATGGGGTGGCGGAGGCGGCGGTGCGGATAGCCGAGACGCTGGGGATGACCTCGGATGAGGTGACGCTGCTGCGGCGGGCGGGGCTGCTGCACGACATCGGGAAGCTGAGCGTGCCGAATTCGATTCTGGAGAAGCCGGGGAAACTGGACGCCGAGGAGTGGGCGGTGGTGAAGCAGCATCCGTATTATTCGTGGCAGATCCTGCGGAAGGTGCCGCGGTTTGGGCGGTTGAGCGAGGTAGCGGCATGCCATCACGAGCGGCTGGACGGGAGGGGCTACTTCCGGAGCTACGACGAGACGAAGCTGGACCTGCCGTCGCGGGTGCTGGCGGTGGCCGATGTGTATGACGCGCTGGCGGCTCGGCGACCGTACCGGGAGGCGTTGCCGTTGGAGACGGTGTTAGGGATTATGCGGAAAGACGCGGGGCAGGCGTTGGATGGGGCGTGTGTGGAGGCGTTGGCGACGGCGATGTCGGGATCGGCGTCGTTGGGGAATCTGGTGATGGGGGTGGGGCAGAGTGTGGCGGTGGAGTGCGAGGCGAGCAAGGTGTATTGAGAGTCGCTACACTTTGGGGATGAAATTGTTCCTGGTGTTGGCGTGCGTGGGTTTGGCGGCGTTGGGGCAGACGGGGTATCCGACGAAGTTTTCGCCAGCGGTGGCCGAGCGGGCCGACGTGAAGCGGGCGTTGGGTTTTATTGACGCGCACTTTGAAGAGCAGGTGGCGGAATGGATCAAGATCACCGAGATTCCGGCGCCATCGGGGCAGGAGCAGGCGCGGGCGGCGTATGTGAAAGCGGAGTTTGAGAAGGCCGGGCTGCAGGCGACGGTGGACGCGAGCGGGAACGTGGAGGCGCGGCGGAAGGGGACGGGCGGGGGCCCGACGGTGGTGTTCGCGGCGCATATGGACACGGTGTTTCCGGCGGGGACGAATGTGAAAGTACGGCGGGAGGGCGAGCGGCTGTACGCGCCGGGAGTGGGGGATAACAGCACTTCGGTAGCGAATCTGCTGCAGGTGATTCGGGCGATGCGGGACGCGGATATGAAGACGCGTGGGGACATTGTGTTTCTGGCGACGGTGCAGGAAGAGGTGGGGCTGAAGGGGATGTATGCGTGGCTGGAGCGGAACAGGGGGATGGCGGATTTGTTGGTGGGGATGGATGGGGCGTTGGGACCGGTGAATTACGGGGCGTTGGGGATCTATTGGTCGAAGATGAAGTTCACGGGGCCGGGGGCGCATACGAACCGGTCGCGCGGGGTGCCGAATCCGGTGTTGGCGGCGGCGCGGTGTATTAGTGAGATCTATACGGTGCCGTTGCCGGACAAGGCGGAGGAGGTGTCGGCAGTGTATAACGTCGGGGGGATGATGTCGGCGGGGAATGTGGTGAACGCGGTGCCGCAGGAGGTGGCGTTTACGGTGGATTTGCGGACGGTGGATAAGCAGCTGCTGGCGACGTTGGACGATGCGATTGTGTCGAAGTGCGACGCGGCGGCGCGGGCGCAGAAGGTGGAGTTTGCGCGGGAGTGGATACAGAAGTCGGAGGCGGGGGGGCGGCCGGAGCAGTTGGCCGGGGCGCGGCGGCATCCGATTGTGCAGACGGCGGTGGATGTGCAGCGGTATTTGGGGGTGAAGATTTTGGCGGGGAATGAGGCGATTGCTTCGGGGTCGACGGATGCCAATGTGGGGGTGGTGAACGGGATTCCGTCGGTGTCGGTGGGGCGCGGGTATGGCGGGGATAACCATACGCTGCGGGAGTGGAGCGACGTTGAGTCGGCGCGGATTGGGACGAAGCAGATTGTGTTGCTGGCGGCGGCGCTTACTGAGCCGTAGCGGTTTGGTTGTGGTTGAACTTGACGCCGGCGGCTTTGATTCGCGTTTTGACAGTTAGGGCGTTCGGGGCGGCGGTTTGGTTGTGGTTATATTTGATCCCGGCGGCATTGATGTTGGTTTTGACGGGAAGTGCTTTGGCGGCTGTGGATTGGTTGTGATTGAATCGGACGCCGGCGGCTTTGATGTTTGTTTTGAGTTTCATGCTGCCCGACAGTGCGGAATCGCGGGGTGGAACCGATCATGGGGCGCACGTGTTTTTTAGGGGTGGGCGATGACCATGAGGCTGGGGGCGCGGCGGAGGACGCAGTTGAGGCAGGTTTCGAGAGTCTCCGGGTCGAGGGCGGCGAAGCTTTCGTCGAGGATGACTAGGGGGGCATTTTGGAGGATGGCGCGGGCGAGGTAGACGCGGCTGCGCTCGCCTTGGGAGAGCTGCCAGCCGGTGTCGCCCACCATTTCCATGATGCCTGCAGGCATGCGGTCGAGTAAGGGGCCGAGGCCGAGTTCCTGGCAGACGTCCCAGGCGGCCTCGGCGTCGCCTGGGGCGAGGGGCCAGTTGCGGCCCATGAGCAGGTTGAACTGCAGGGGGGCGGCCATGATGTGGTTTTCGTGATACTGGGGGGCTGTTGCCACGCGGCGGCGCCAGGCTTGGTGGCCGACGGTGGCGGGGTCGAGGCCCTGGGCCAGGAGAAGGCCGCCGGAGGCGGGGCGGAGGCCGGCGAGGATGTTGCCGAAGGTCGATTTGCCGCTGCCGGAGGAGCCTTCGAGGAGAATGCGGTCGCCGGGGCGGATTTCCATGGCGCAGTTGGCGAGAACTTTACGGTCGTTGCGGGGGTAGGCGTAGGAGAGGTCGCGGACTTCGAGGACCTTGCCGGAGGGGGCGATGGACAGTTCGGGGGGGGCGGGCTTTTCGTCGCCGGCGGCGCGGAAGAGGTCTCTGATTAACTCCCAGGCTTGCCAGGCTCCGGCGCATTGGCCGAGTCCGAAGGCGAAGTGGCGTAGGGCCTGATAGCCAAGAAGGACACCGCCGGTGGCGATGGCGACGGCTTCGGTGGATGCCTGGCCGCGGGCGAATTCGAGGCCGACGGCGCCCATGCCGAGGGCGCGCCAGCCGCGGGGGCCGACGGCGGTGAGGGCGGCGTGGAGCGAGTCCATGCGCTCGGCGACGCGGGTGT
>CAMATG010000501.1 GCA_945860645.1 Candidatus Sulfopaludibacter sp. SbA3
GCCTCGCCGCTCTCACCATGCCCGCCGTTGCCGAAAAGGTGGGCTTCACCACCATGGCCACCTACCGCTACTTCCCCAGCAAGGAAGCGCTCATCGATGCCTGTGTCGACGCGGCCATGGGTCCCCCGCCGCCCCGTCTCGGTCCGCACGAAGGCTGGCGCCAGGAGGTCCGCCACTGGGCCTACGCCAAACGCGCCATGCTCTGCGCCCGTCCCTGGCTGGCGGAGCTGCCCTTCGTCGCCGCCCCCCACGGCCCCAACTGGCTCAGCTGGCACGAAGCATTCCTCTGGACCATAGCGGACACCGGCCTCCCGCCAGAGGACATGATGGACATGCTCAGCATCGTGCACGGCTACGTCAGCGGCAGTTCCGACACGGCCATATCCTTAGCCCGCGCCACCGCCCGCGGCATCTCCACAGAGGAGTGGGCCGAAGCGGTCGGCGCCGATCTCTGCCGCGCCATCAACGATCCCCGCTATCCCATCCTCTCGGCCATCCTGACGTCAAAATCCGGAGGCATCACCGAAGCATCCCCCCTCCCCGCCCGCGCCGGCCGCCCCCGCACCATGGACGAAAGTTTCGACTTCGGCCTGGAACGCGTCCTCGACGGCATCGAACTCCACATCAATCAAAAAAATTAGAAAAATTAGGGACAGCCACCGCAATTACCAATTTCCTCTTACCCCCATTCCCCGTAAAACGTACCATCACCCATCCCACCGGGGACACTGCGGGCAAAACCCCCAACAAAAGTCGGCCCGTAGCCCAACCATAGCAGTGTACCCAAAGACGCGAAACAACCCGCAGAAGGCAAAACGCACCCCTGTGGAAAACTCAGTCACAAGGCAAATCGAAAATTTTCAAACTCGCTAACCCCAATAACCCCAACCACCTACAGCCAAATCACAAAAATCCAAACCGCCGGTTACTAGCCAACCACCCCATAGCCTAAAACTATGGCACTCCAAAACCATTCCAACCGCCGCGCCGAATCCGCCCGGATCAACGGCGCCAAAAGCCAGGGCCCGAAAACGCCCGAAGGCCTCCTCAAAGCAAGAACAGCAACCCTAACACACGGTCTCTACGCCAACGAAGAGACCCTCAAAGCCTCCGTCAGCCAGGAAGGCTTCCTAAAACTAAGGGAATCCTTCTACAAATACTGGCAGCCCGAAGACGAATACATCGCCACCCGTGTCGACGAACTCACCTTCGCCCACTGGGAACTCGCAAGACTCATGCTAGTCAGAAGATCCGAACTAGCCGAGCTCCACGCCAACACCGGCGGCGTCCTCCAAGCCGAGCTCGAAGCCTGCAAACCCGGCTCCCTCGTCTACCGCCTGGAGGTCCGCATCAACCGCCACCAGTCCACGATCTCAAGACTCGAACGCGACATCATGCGCCTCAAGAAATTCGCAGCCAATCAAGGACCCTCCCAAGAGTCATTGAAAACAAACGACGAGCCCGAAACACCGCAAACCGTCGAGCCGCAAAACCCGCCCGCGCCACCGGCGCCGCCGACGAACATGACCATCAACGCGCCGCCGGACACCGAAATCCGGCCCGTAATGTAACCCACAGCCCCAGATTTCCCTGGGAGCCGTGCTACCGGAAAAACCCCAGACCTGGGAAATCACCGACCACACCCGAAGTGTGCCCAAAATTACCCCAAACCCGCCCCGCCCGGCGCACACCTGCACGCCGGACAGGGCCAACCGCCTACCCTACAACCGGCAAATCAGCAGTTCGCGCTCATAAACCATCTCCGGCGGCAAATGATCATGCAGGTCAATAAACAACTCCTCCTGCCCAATTACCTCCTGCCGCCACTGCTTCCGGTCGAACGCCTGCAACTCCTCAAACTGCTCCTTCGTGAACGGCAGCCCCTTCCACTCCAGATCCTCATAATTCGGCATCCACCCGATCGGCGTCTCGCGGCCCGCCGCGCGCCCATGCGCCCGGTCCACAATCCACTTCAACACCCGCATATTCTCCGAATACCCCGGCCACAGGAACTCCCCCCCCGGCCCGCGCCGGAACCAGTTCACGTGGAAGATCCGCGGCGTCGTCGTCAGGTGCCGCTGCATCTTGATCCAGTGCCGGAAATAATCGCCCATGTGGTACCCGCAGAACGGCAACATCGCCATCGGGTCCCGCCGCACCTTGCCAACTGTGCCCGCGGCCGCGGCCGTCATCTCCGACCCCATCGTCGCGCCCACATACACGCCCGTCGACCAGTTGAACGCCTGGAACACCAGCGGCATCGTCGTCGGCCGGCGGCCGCCAAAGATAATCGCCGAAATCGGCACACCAGCCGGATCTTCCCATGCCGGGTCAATCGTCGGACACTGCGACGCCGGCGCCGTGAACCGCGCGTTCGGATGCGCCGCCTTCGCCCCCGTCTCCTGCCCAATCGCCGGCGTCCAATACTTGCCCTGCCAGTCGGTGCATTCGGCCGGAGGCGTATCGGTCATGCCCTCCCACCAAACACCGCCCTCCGGCGTCAATGCCACGTTCGTGAAGATCGAGTTCTTCTGCAGCGTCAGCATCGCGTTCGGATTCGTCTTCATCGACGTCCCCGGCGCCACGCCAAAGAAGCCCGCCTCCGGATTGATGGCGCGCAGTTCGCCCTTGGCGTCCGGCTTGATCCAGGCGATATCATCACCAACCGTCCAGATCTTCCAGCCCTTAAAGCTCTTGGGTGGAATCAACATCGCGAAGTTCGTCTTGCCACACGCGCTCGGGAACGCCGCCGCCACATAGGTCTTCTCACCCTTGGGGTCTTCGACGCCCAGGATCAACATATGCTCGGCCATCCAGCCCTCGTCACGGGCGATGTTCGAAGCAATCCGCAACGCAAAGCACTTCTTGCCCAGCAGCGCGTTGCCGCCGTACCCGGACCCATACGACCAGATCTCGCGCGTCTCCGGGAAGTGCACGATGTACTTCTCCGGATTGCACGGCCACATCACGTCTTTCTTCCCGCGCGTCAACGGCATGCCCACGGAGTGCATACAAGGCACCACGCGCTTCTCGCCCTTATCGATCTCCTCGAACACGCGCAGCCCAATCCGCGCCATGATCCGCATGTTGACGACCACGTACGGCGAATCGGTCAACTGCACGCCAATCCGCGCCAACGGCGAATCCACCGGGCCCATGCTGAACGCCAGCACGTACATCGTCCGGCCCTGCATCGAGCCCTGGAAGAGGCCCTTCAACTTCCGCCGCATCTTGAACGGATCTTCCCAGTTGTTCGTCGGCCCGGCGTTGTCCTTCGACAGCGAGCAGATGTACGTCCGGTCCTCGACACGCGCGACATCGCTCGCGTCCGAGCGGGCGTAGTAACAACCCGGCCACAGATCCTCGTTCAGCTTCGTCAGCGTCCCCGCCCCGACCATCTGGTCGAGCAGCGTCTGGTTCTCTTCGTCAGATCCGCTTACCCAATGGATCCGGGCGGGCTTGGTGAGCCGCGCCATTTTCTCCACCCACTTCAGCAGGTGCTTATTGGTGCTGAGCGGGGTGGAGGAGTTGCTCCGTACGGTCGTCTTAGTGGCCACGATGGTTACCTATGCATCCAGTGTAGCCTTCCGCCAATCCGGCCACGTCCACCCCAGCTTCCGGATCTCGTAGTAGAGCGGCCCTTCGTGAGGCGGCCGCGAGAAATCGTACGCCGGCGCCGGGCGGAACTGTTCCCGGTCGACCGGGAACATCTGAATCACTCGCTGCTGGGAGGCGAAGCAATCGAGCCAGGAGCGCTTGGCGCGTTGCCGGTCCGCGTCGAGCGCGACGACGGTCTCCGCGGCCCCGCCGAGGAAAGTGTTCGGGACGAACTCGGCGCCCCAGGCGTGGTAAAGCGGGAACTCCCAAACATTCGGCAGCCCGGACAAAGCCAGCGCCACCGCATCGTGATCGGGATGGCCGCCCTCGTAGGCGTGCGTGTACACCCGGTCCGCCCCGAAGCTCTCCACATAGGCCCGGATGCGCGGCCAATAGACCGGCGCCTCCTGATCGGCCATGCCCAGGCAGTGGTAACGCTCGGACGCCATGCCAGCCTTGGCAAGCACCGCCATCGTCTCCGCCCGCCTCGCCGCCAGGTAGGAACCGCGAGAGAGGAAGCCGGAGCGGAGGGCGTACTTCAAATCGCGGGGCGCTGAATCGGTAGCGTGGACGATGTGAACCTCGTGCGAAGGATCGGATAGCAGGGAGAAGCAGCCGAGCGTCTCGTCATCGGCATGGGCCACGGCAATCAGAATGCGCATACGAGCCATTATCGACCTGCTACACTCGCCACGTGCGCATTGGCATCACCTGTTACCCAACGTACGGCGGCAGCGGCATCGTCGCCACCGAGCTTGGCCTGGAGCTGGCCAACCGCGGCCACCAGATCCACTTCATCACCTACGCGAATCCCATCCGCCTCAGCGAGCGGCCCGACATCCTCTACCACGAGGTGGAAGTCTCCAACTACCCGCTCTTCCAGTACCCGCCCTACTGCCTCGCCCTCGCGTCGCGAATGGCGGAGGTGGCCCAGCAATACGAGCTCGATCTGCTGCATGTCCATTACGCCATCCCCCACTCGGTTTCGGCCATGCTGGCCAAGGGCATTCTTTCCTCCCAGCGCCGCCTGCCCTTCGTGACCACCCTCCACGGAACCGACATCACGCTGGTCGGCATGGACCGGTCGTATTACCCGATCACCAAATACTCGATCGAACAGTCCGACGCCGTCACCGCCATCAGCGAGGATCTCCGCCGCCATACCGTCGAGGTCTTCGACGTGACCAAGCCCATAGAGACCATTCACAACTTCGTGAACGCCGACCTCTACCGGCCGAGCGAGCAGCGCACACCCGGCCCGCCGCGAATGATTCATCTCTCCAACTTCCGGCCGGTGAAGCGGGTGGCGGACTGCATCCGGGTGCTGGCGGAGGTCCGCAAGACCGTCGACGCCGAGCTATGGATGGTGGGCGATGGCCCCGAGCGCGGTGCCGCCGAACGGCTGGCGCACGACCTCGGCCTGACCTGCTCCGTGAAGTTCCTGGGCAAACGGAACGACGTCCCGGCGCTGTTGCGCGAAGCCGACGTCCTGCTGATGCCGAGCGAAATGGAGAGCTTCGGGCTGGCCGCGTTGGAGGGCATGTCGTCCGGCGTGGTGCCATTGGGGACCAGTGTGGGCGGGGTGCCGGAGCTGATCACCGACGGAGTGGACGGGTACCTGAGCGCGGTGGGCGACGTGGAGGCGATGGCCGTCCACGCGGCCGACTTGTTAGGGGACCTGGACCGATGCCGCGCCATGGGCCGTGCGGCCCGGCGCACGGCAGAGGAGCGGTTCTCCA
>CAMATG010000502.1 GCA_945860645.1 Candidatus Sulfopaludibacter sp. SbA3
GGGGTGTGGGCTGGGCGCGGAGCTTGCTGCCGGTGTGGACATCGCCCGCAACGCGAACTCCCGGTGCGCCTCGGGGCGTGGGCTCGGTGCGAAGATGGCGTGCGGACGCGTGGCGCGGCTCGGCGCTGACTTCGGGCGTGAGCCGGGCAGCTGCGGACACTTTGGCTTTGCCGCGGGCACGCGGTTGGCTGGCGGTGGGAATCGGGAGGCGCATGCGACCTCGCGCCGCTAGGATCCACACCTGCTCCCTCGACTTTGAGGACGCCGCTCGGGCGGATGGCTTCACGGCGGTCGCCGGCGTCGATGAGGCCGGGCGGGGCTGTCTGCTTGGTCCCGTGTTCGCCGCTGCCGTCATCCTCGATTGGGACCGGCCTATCGATGGGCTCGATGACTCGAAGAAGCTCGATGAGCCGACTCGCGAAGCACTGGCCATCCTCATTCGGGAGCGGGCTCGGGCTTTTGCGGTCGCCACGGCCAGCGCGGTGGAGATCGACCGGATCAATATCCTGCAGGCCTCGCGGTTGGCCATGCGCCGGGCCGTCGAGGCGCTGGGCATCCCGGCGGACTATCTGCTGGTTGATGCCACCACCGTCGCGCTGCCCGTTCAACAACGGAACCTCATCCATGGCGACGCGCTGAGCCAGTCCATTGCCGCCGCCTCCATCCTGGCCAAGACCTCTCGCGATGCGCTGCTGCGCGAGCTGGACCTGGTCTATCCGGGCTATGGGCTGGCGAGCAATAAAGGCTACGGGGCGCCGGAGCATCTGGCTGGATTGGACCGGCTGGGTGTGACGCCCGAACATCGCATGACGTACGCGCCGGTTCGGGAACGGGCGCAACGGACGCTGTTCGCGGAGGCAGGGTTTTGACGACGCCTCCCCCGCCACCGCCCCAGTTGGAATTGGTCGAAGCGCCTCCCCCGCCGCCGCGCAAGCGGTCGTGGATCAGCATGTTCTCCGGTCTCGCCTGGATCATCCTTTGCTTTGAGCTGGGCGCGTTCCTGATCGTCTATCCCTGGATGGACGGCTGGGATCACAACATGTTCGCCAACTGGCGCGAAGGCTGGAACGTGGTCTGGCTGAGCCCGTGGTTTCGCGGGGCGGTCAGCGGGATCGGTACCCTGAACCTGATCATCGCGCTGGTGGAGCTATTCCGCTACCTGCGCTATTGGCTGTTTGAGTAGAATCAGAAGGAGGTACGTGTCCAGTCCATCCATACAAGGCGACGCCGCTGAGCCGATTGTTCCCGCCGGACCGCCCAATGATCCGGAGCATGATCCGGTGTGCGATCCGCCGTACGATCCGCCGCGCAATACGATTGCGGAGTGGACGGTCACGATCCTGCTGCTGCTGTTCGGCACGACGACGCTGGTGCAGGCGTTCGTGATCCCGACCGGGTCGATGGAGGACTCGCTGCTCATCGGCGACCACCTGCTGGTGGATAAGCTGGCGTACTCCCCACCGGGGCCGATCAGCAAGTACATCCTGCCCTACAGCGACGCCAAGCGGGGCGACATCATCGTCTTCCGCTGGCCCACCGATATCAAGTTCACCTTCGTCAAACGGGTGATCGGGATGCCTGGCGACCGGATCCGGATTGATAACAAGACGGTCTACCGGAACGGCAAGCCGCTCGATGAACCGTACAAGTACCACAAGAGCGACTTCTTCGACTCTTACCGCGATACGTTCCCGTCCGAGCCCAACACTTCGATCGACGAAGGTGCGCGGAGCATGCTGCAGAAGCATGTGGTGAACGGGGAGATCGTGGTGCCTGATAACTGCTTCTTCGCCCTTGGTGACAACCGCGACCATTCGCTGGACTCCCGCTACTGGGGCTTCGTGCCGCGGGAGAACATTATCGGCAAGCCGCTGATTATTTACTGGTCGTATGACGCGCCGACGCACCGGCTGCAATCGTCGACCCCGTCGGTGGAACATGTCACCGATCTGTTTCGCAATTTTTTTACGAAGACGCGCTGGCGCCGTACGTTTAATTTGATACAGGGATATTCCTCTAAAGACTGATGTTCTTCAAAAAGAAATCTTCCGCTCCGGTTCAAGAACGGCAATGGATCGCCGATTGGGCCTTTAACATTGTCCTGCTGGTCTGGTTCACCTCGACGGTGGCGCAGCCGTTTGTGGTGCCGACGGCGTCGATGGAGTCCACCATCATGACCGGGGACCATTTGATTGTGGACAAGATTCCGTACTCGCCGCCCGGGGCGATTACCAAGTATTTTCTGCCCTATCAGGACGTCCGCCGCGGCGACGTGGTGGTGTTCCGCTATCCGCTGAACATCAACATGCCGTATGTGAAGCGGGTGATCGGGATTCCGGGGGATCAGATTAAGTTTGTGGATAAGAAGCTGATCCTGAACGGGAAGCCTACGGAGGAGCCTTACGCGCAGTTTGTGGGGCCGAACCTGGATCCGTATGCGGCGAACTTTCCGACGGTCTCTCCTTCGTATGTGTATCCGCGCGGGGCGGAGATGCTGCGGGATAATGTGAAGGATGGCGTGCTGAAGGTGCCGAATGGCTACTACCTCTGCATGGGCGATAACCGGGAGAACTCGGATGACTCGCGCTACTGGGGTCTGGTGCCGCGCGAGAACATCATGGGCAAGCCGTTGATCATCTGGTGGTCCTTTGAAGCGTCGACGGAGCATCTGGCGAGTTACTCGATTGATCAGGTGGTGAACCTGGTGACTAACTTCTTCCAGAAGACGCGTTGGAAACGCACGCTGCAATTTATCAAAGCTTATCCGCTGGGTTACTAAGTTACAAACACATGGCTACGTCGGAACATACATACGCCCTGATTCTCGCGGGCGGCCGGGGCACGCGCTTCTGGCCGAAGTCGAGAAAGCGGTCCGCTAAACAGGTCCTCTCGTTTGGCGGAGAGCGCACACTGATCCAGCAGACGGTGGACCGGCTGCGGCCGGTGGTGGCGCCCGAGCGGGTGTGGATCATCACCAACGACTTTCTGCGGGACGAGATTGCCCGGCAGTTGCCCGAGGTGCCCAAGGCGCAGATCATCGCCGAACCGGCGCAGCGGAACACGGCGCCGGCGATCGCGCTGGTGGCGCAGATTCTGGAGCAGCGCGACCCGGACGCGGTGATGGGGGTGTTTCCGGCCGACCACGTGATCGAGAAGCCGGCGCGGTATCTGCGGCTGGTGCGGCCGGCGTTCGCCGCCGCGCGCAAGGGGCAGATCTGCGTGCTGGGCATTCAGCCGCGGTGGGCCGAGACGGGTTACGGCTACATCGAGTTTCCGTTCGGCGTGACCAGTGGCGGCACGACGCCGTTGAAGGTGGAGCGGTTTCGGGAGAAGCCCAATCTGGAGACGGCCAAGGAGTTTGTGAAGGCCGGGACTTATTACTGGAACGCGGGCATGTTCTTCTGGCGGGCGAGCGTGTTCATGGACGAGTTGCGGCGGCACATGCCGCACACGGCGGAGACGCTGGCGAAGTTGCCGGCGTTTGAGTCGCGGACGTTCAAGAAGAAACTGGGCGAGTTGTTTCTGGATTGTGAGAACGTGGCGGTGGATGTCGGCATCATAGAGAAGTCCGACAAAGTTTACGGCATCGCCTGCGATGAGTTTGGCTGGAATGACGTGGGCAGTTGGAACGCTGTCTATGAGTTACTGGTCAAGGGTGTTCATTCGAACGTGCTGCAATCGACCGATGTCTTCACGGAGCTGACCGAAGGGTGCTACGTGGATGTGCCGAAGAAGATGGTGGCGCTGGTGGGTGTGAAAGATCTTGTGGTGGTTGAGACGGAGGATGCGTTGCTGATTGTGGATCGGCACCGCGCGCAGAACGTCTCCGATATTGTCAAAGCGCTGGAACGCGCCAAACGAGAGGAACTTCTATGAAACAGTACGCTTCTTACCCGGAAATGGGTATCGATCCGGCCAAGAATTACACGGTCACGATCACGACGAACAAGGGTGTTATTACGCTGGCGTTGGACGCTAAGTCGGCTCCCAAGACGGTGAATAACTTCGTGTTTCTGGCCAAGGACGGTTTTTACGATGGAATTACGTTCCACCGTGTGATTCCGGACTTCATGGTGCAGACCGGTTGCCCGGAAGGTTCGGGCCGCGGCGGTCCGGGCTATCGCTTCGCCGATGAGTTCGCGGGGAACGCGAACTCGCACGAGCGGGGTGTCATCTCCATGGCCAATGCCGGCCCGGGGACGAATGGCAGCCAGTTCTTCATCACCCACGTGCCGTGCCCGTGGCTGAACGGGAAGCACACCGTTTTCGGGAAGGTGACTTCGGGGCTGGACGTTGTGGATGCGGTGAAGCAGGGCGACGTGATGCAGTCCGTGGTTGTGACGGAAGCGTAGTTTTTCGGTTGGTGACAGAGGCGGTCCTTTTGGGGGCCGCCTTTGCCATTCTGGGGGCCATGGGCGGGGACGTTTTGGGGAGGCAGCTCGTCCTTGCCTAGGGAGTTGGCGATTGTGCCGCTCGCGAAGTTTGATGGCGTGCGGCTTCCACTGCGAGTGCTTGCGGCGTTCGGGGATGGACCTGGCGGTGCAGGAGCCTCGGCGCGTGAAGGCACGGTTGAATCCGATCGATTCTAATTGCTTTTTGTGGATGTTTTTTTACTGATAGTCGGCGATTCCATTTCCGTCGATCCGACTACCATGCGGGTGCCAGACGACAGATGACGATTCACGCTAACTCAGACAGCTATGTGCGATATTAGTCGGACGCCATGTCATCTGATAGCCAATTCGGCCAGACACTATTTCTCACTGGGTTTCAAGATGGTTCCGCGGCTGAGAAGCTGATCCGTCTTCACTTCTCGAAAAACGCGGCTGTCTCCGCGGACTATGATGAAGCTTGGCTCCAACGGCTCATCATGCGCCATCCGAGCTTACTGCCGATTGATCAAATCGAGCCAGCATTCAAGACCCTTGTTCCTATCTGTATCGAACTGCCGATGAAATCGGGATCGATGGATAACCTCCTAGTGACGCCGAACGGTGATCTCGCACTGGTTGAGTGCAAACTGTGGCGCAACCCCGAGGCGCGGCGCGAGGTGGTTGCCCAGATCATCGACTATGCGAAAGAACTCGCCGGCTGGACGTACGAGACGCTGCAGAATGCCATCGGACGCACTAAGTCGCTCGACGGCTCGGGTGAAAACCAACTCCAGAGCCTATATGAACTGGTTTCTGCAAAGGGCGAGACTGATGAAGTCTCGTTCCACGACAACGTCTCGCGGAATCTCAAGCGCGGGCCGGCGCGTGTCAACAACTTTGAGACAGTCGGCGAAAGAATTTAGTGAGTATTCCTTTCTGGAGAATC
>CAMATG010000503.1 GCA_945860645.1 Candidatus Sulfopaludibacter sp. SbA3
GATGCCGGTCTCGCCGCCCTTGCGTTTTTCGGCCATGGCCTGCAGCAGTTCGATGGCGTGATAGCCGTGTTCTTCGAGGTCGGAAAACGACACGGCCAGCACCTCGTCCAGTTCGATGCCACGCTGGAATTCGAGCGCCGGCCGCCGCCACGTGAGGGGCAGGGAAGAGCCGCAGAAGAACGGGATTCTGTCGCGCTTCACGCGGTCGTACATGGCGCGGGCGTCGGCCCAGTCGTAGGCGAAATACTTGTCGTTCATCAACGGCACCACGCGGCCCGTGCGCTGGAATTCGGCTGTCACTTCGTCGAAGCGCTTCTTGCGCGGGTACATGAAATTGCCGCGCGGCGTGCGCGGGTAGTTGCCGTGTTCGCCGATGACGGCCACGCCATCGACGGCGATTTTCTCGCCACCGAGGCAGAGCGCCTCCCGCACCGATGGGCAGATGCGCACGCCATACTCCTGCGCCTGTTCGCGCGCCATGTCGTTGGTGGGAAACTGGTCGACATAGAAGCTCACCGTGTTCAGCCGCGGGCGGTGGCTGACACCGTTCAAGCGGTAGCCCTCGAGCAGGCGGCTTAAGAAGACATCGGCGTGCGAGTTGGGGAACCAGACGTTGAGGACGATGGCGACGTTGGGACGAGTGGGCATCCAGATCAGGATATCGGATAGAATCGGGCTGCGATGAAATCACTACTCCTGATGATGGCCAGCGCGCTGGCGATGATGGCGGCCGATGTGGCCGGCGAATGGAAGGGCTCCGCCGAGGGGCCGAACGGATCGATGGAACGCGTCTTCACGTTCAAGGTGGACGGCGCGAAATTGACCGGAGAAACCGTCAGCTCGTTTGCGGGCAAATCGGTGATTGAGGACGGCAAGGTGGCCGGGGACGCGGTGACGTTCACGATCGTCGTCAAGTTCCAGGACAACGAGATGAAGATGAACTACAAGGGCAAGGTGACGGGGGCGGACACCATGACGCTGACCGCCGAACGGCAGGGCGGCGAGGGGCAGGCGATTGAATGGAAAGTAAAAAAGGTGAAGTAGGTCCGCTACTTCTTCCGGCCCAATAGATACGCCAGGATGGCGAGGGTAAGGACCGACACCACCCGGCCCAGCTGGTTCTCCATCGGCGTGTCAAAGTGGAAGTCGATCTTGTGTTTCCCCGGCGGCAGGTCGATACGGACCTGCCCATAGACGTCCTCGGACACCTTGTACTCCTGCCCGTTTTCGCGGGCGCGCCAGTAGGGGTCATACGCGAGTTGCAGCGCGAGGGATTGGCCCTGCGCCGTCTCGGCCGTGACTTCCAGCGTGTCTGATTTCAACCACGTGGACTGGGCGACGGGAGTGGCCGGGTTCTCCAGCGTATCGACGTACTGCTGCAAGGCTTCGATATCGTCGGGCCAGGTGGGGAAGCGGGATCGCGAGTAGCTGGCCGAGTCGACAACGCGCGCGATCCCCGGGTGCTTGCGGGGAACGCCATAGATCCAGTTGCCCTTGCCGTCTTCCCACAGCACCGGTAGCGCGCCGATGAATTTGTGAGGATGCTCGAAATCGCAAAGCAGCAGCTTGGAGGTCTTGTCGTTGACGACCAGATTGTCGACGCCGAATGATTTGAGCCAGAGGATATCGGTCTTGGCGTCTTCTCCTAACACGAGACGCCAGAACATATCCATGATCTTGATGTTGGTAATCCCCTGTTCGGAGCCGCCACCGATCTGCGCGTTGTTGGTCCAGACGTTCCACCAGAACCGAACGGTGCCGGTGACCTGGGACCGTGTGTTTGGCCGGTTTGTGGCCACCCAATCGGCGATCTGGTACTCCAGCCTGTGCTTGTATTCGGACGTCCGCTGAATGTGCCGCCACGGTTTTTGGATGTAGTAGGAGCCGGGGATGAGAACCGCCGCCAGGGCCACGGCGGCTACGGCGGCGCGTGGCACGCGACCCGGGAATCGCGTCCACAGCGCGTGCAGCGCGAGGCCGCAGAGCATAATCAGCGACAGGTCCAACTCCGGGATCAACCGTTCCGGTTCGCCCGCCACGCGGAAGTTGATGTAGTACTGCCCGAGTGTATTTAGCGAGCAGAACGTGGCCACGCCGAGTACGAAGATGGTCCACGGCTTGACGCCGCGCCGGGCCAGGAACCACGTGGCCGCCAAATAAACGGCCGCCACGGCGAGCGCGAGTTGGATGGACCACAGCGACCCCTTCTGCGAAACGATGGCCAGGTTCCGCGAGGTGATGCGGAGGAAGGACGGCGTGAGCCACAGGGCGCACAGGCCGTAGGCAAGCACGGCAATGGCGGCAGCGCGCAGCCAGAGTTTCCAGTCGCGCGTCTCGGTGAAGACGGCCCAGCAGAGGATCGGGAACCACAGCGCCAGCGAGGTGGCGCCGTAAAAGTTATTCGAGACGACGGCGGCGCTGGCGAGGGCCGACGCGGCCAGCCATCGCGTGTGCCCGGCCCGCAGTCCGTACCACGCGCAGCCCAACGCCAACGGAAGGATCGCGAACGCTGTCATGTGCGGCCCTTCCCCGTAGCGCACCAGCACGCTGAGCCGTTGCGCGAAATGCGGGTACACGTCGGCGCGGATGTGAAGCATGAACAGCATCGCGGGCGAGACCGTGGCAGCCGCCAGCGCCGCGGCCCAGCCGTAGAGTCGGGAGCCGGACCCGACGCGAACCAGGAAGTAAATGAAGGCGATTCCCAACGAATAGAAGAAGCCCGTGTAGATGTGGTATGCCTTGGCGGCGACGACGCCAGTCACCTTGGCGATGATGGCGGTGCCGTAACGGATGGCCGGCGGATACACATAATCGAACCGCGTGCCGCCATACCAAAGCGGTTGCCAGCCGGGGTGCGGGAGATTTTCGGAGAGATAGTGGCCATCGGCGATGAACGTCGAGTCGATGGTCATCCAGTTGTCGTAATACTTGGTCTTGAAAATCGGCCAGATCATGGCCGCCGCAACAGCGGCGATCAGGAACATATCCAGGGCCCAGGATTTGCGTTCGGTCAAAAGGCGGATTCCTTACGGATGAGTGGGACTGCTCTATTCTACAATCCAGGTTGAAACGCACGAAGGGCGCCCGGTGAGGGGCGCCCTTCGCGGTTGGTTGCGATTGTTGTCTAGAAGTACAGCTTCAACGCCACCTGCATCGAGCGCGGCGAGTTCAACAGGTCACCCGACCCGGTGAGCTGGCCGAACTGGTTGCTCTGGAGTTGCAGGCTGCCGGTGCCGAAACGGACGCGGTTAAAGGCGTTGAACGCTTCGCCGCGCAGGTCGAGCCGGATCTGTTCCTTGATCTGGAAGGTCTTGGAGACAGAGATGTTCTCGTTGTAGTTGCCGAACTGGCGGAACTTCGGATTGTAGCGGGTCTGATTGCCGAAGGTGTTCGCCGGCTGGGCCGGGAAAAAGCTGGCCGGTTGCACGGAGCGATCCACGAACGGATCGAAATCCCCGTTCTTGGGGGCCGGGCGCCATCCATCGTAGGTGGAGATGATGGGACGCAGCCCGCCGCTGAATAGCGGCATGGAATTGCTGGTGCCGAGACCCAGCGGCAGGCCGCTGGAGTAGTAAGCGTTTCCGGAGACGCGCCAGCCACCGATGACCCAGTTGGCAACCGCGTTGTCAGCAAGGAACTTCTTGCCCTTGCCGAATGGCAGTTCGTAAACGGTGCCGATCTTGAAGTTGTGCGGAACGTCGAACTGGCCGATGGACTTCTCCAGGCCGCGGTTGAAATGATCCATCGCCGCGCCGCCGACCCAGTAGCTGTCGGCATCGGTAAGAATCTTCGAGAATACATAGGAGGTCTGGAACTGCAGACCGCCAGAGTAGCGCTTCTCAAAGCGGATCATTGCCGCATGGTAGGAGGAGTGACCCGAGTGGTCACCGCCGCCCGACGCGGTGTCGATGGCGTTGTACTGCGGATAAGGACGCAGCGCGCGGCCGACGGTTGCCTGGTTCCCCCAGCCACCGGTTCCACGCAAGCCGGACGGCTCGCCGAAGGACGGGTACGGCGCGCGAATGCCCGCCGCTATCGCCGCCGGTGAGTCAAAGCGGGAGTTCAACAATGTGGCCCCATACTGCGTCAGGAACTGCGGGTTGAGCTGGTTGTAGTTGAGCAGCCCAGCCTGCAGACCGGACCCGAGCGAGGCGTTATAGGAGGTCTCCATCACCATCGTCGGAGACAACTGGCGTTGGAGCGACAGGTTCCACGAAACAAAGGCGGGCGGCCGGGTCGCTTCCTTGCCCTGCCACCACGGCATGGAGTCGCGGTTGGCGAAACTGGGGTTAATAAACGGCGGCGCCGACCAGGCGGGCAACCCATTCCTCACCAGATACGACGGCGTGTTCCCGTTGCTCTGGTCGGGGAAGTCTAGTCCCAATGTGAAGCCGCGCTGGTGCGTGGACCCGGTAACCGTGGTGATGTTGCCGTAGCTCAAACCCGCTGATGCGCGAATCACCGTCTTTTCTTTGAGGGTGTAGGCCATGCCGAAGCGCGGGCCGAAATTGTAAAAGTTGGAGTCGGCCAACGTGCGTGTGCCCTCTTTGCCTTCCCCTGTCCCGGCGTAAATCAGCGCGCCCTTAATATTTCCAGCCAGCGGGTTCGGGCGATCTGGAGCGAAGTCGCTCCAGTGGTCGTTCTCGCCGGTGGGCGGCAGCATGGTCTCCCAGCGAATGCCGAGATTTAACATCAGGTTCGGCTTCACGCGCCAATCGGTCTGTACGAAGCCGGCATACGACGGCCATTGCTGGCCGATGTAGCGAACCGTTTCCGCAACGCCATTGGAGGCATAGCCCAGCAACATGGAGGCGATGGGGCTGCCGCCAGCGGTGGTGAAGTTCGTGTCGCCCTGGCCGCGGCCGGTGTGCTTGAAGTCGAACGTCATGCAACCGGAGACGCACTGGCGGCCGAAGCCGTTGTAGTACTGATACATGGCCTGTCCACCGAACTTGATGGTGTGCTTGCCCTTGATAATCGTCACGTCGTTGGCGAACTGCTTGATGAAGTTTTCGGAGCCGTTATTGGCGCGGCCACCCCATTGGCTGTAGCCATTGGAGAAGTTCATGTTCACCAAGTTCTGGTCACAATCGGCCACATTGATGGCACAGAACCGGTCTTTCCATTTGATTCCGCTCAGCACGGTGGCCTGCGGCGGATCGTGATTTTCCTTCCAGTTGTTGCCGCCGCCGTAGAAGTGGTTGAAGATGGTCGGCGTGATGTTCCAATCCCAGCTGCCCCGGAATACGTCCGACGGACGGCGCGTGTCGTTGTAGTTCACAAACAATCCCGGCAGGTCGGCCGGGCCGTTCG
>CAMATG010000504.1 GCA_945860645.1 Candidatus Sulfopaludibacter sp. SbA3
TGGGGGTGGCGCTGACGGAGTATTCTCAGGCGCTGTTCGGGAAGTTGCCGGCGGGCGGGGCGGAGGCGTTGACGCTATTGGCGCGGTCGCGATTGGCGGCCGATGAGCCGAAGGCGGCGTTCCGGTTGTTGCGGCAGGCGTTGGAGAAGAACCCGCGGTTCGGGCCGGCGCATGGGTACTTGGCGGAGTTGTATGAGAAGACGGGCCATGCGGATTGGGCGGCGGCGGAACGGGCTTTGGCTGGGCCAGGCGTGGGGGTGTTCGCCGAGATTGTGGCGAAGAGCGAGCAGGCGCTGCGGGCGTTTGGGTTGCTGGCGGCGTTGGGACCGTCGGTGCCGTTGTATGAGACGGAGGCGGAGGCGGCGCGGGCTCGGGGGGCGCATGGGGAAGCCGCGGCGGCTTGGCGGAAGGCGCTGGGATTGCAGCCCGGGGCGGTGGCGTTGGAGAAAAATTTGGCGCGGGCGCTGTTCGCGGGGCGGGCGTATGAGGAGGCGCTTCCTTTGTTGGTGAAGCATGGGATGGAGGCCGAGTTGGGGGAGGCGCTGTTGGAGACGGGGAAGGCGGCGGAGGCGATTCCGCATCTGTTGAAGGCGCGGGGGGCGGGGGCGGCGTTGGGCCGGGCGTATTTGGCGGCGGACGAGCCGGCGAAGGCGATTGCGCCGTTGCGGGGGGCGTTGGCTGGGGATACGGATGGGTCAGTGCATTTCCAGCTGGGGCGGGCATTGCAGCGGACGGGTGCGGCGGCGCAGGCGCGGGAGATGGATAAGGTAGCGGCGGAGATCCGGGCGCGGGTGGCGGCGCAGGCGGAGGCGGTGGGGGCGGTGGAGATTGTGCGGCCATGAGGATTGGGGCATTGTGCGGCGGGGCGGGGCGACGCCAGGTGCGGCGCGTGGAGGCATGGCGTGGGGAAGGGGCGGGCGTGGTTCGGAGGCTTTGGGGGACGCTAGATTCCGGCTTTGGGCTGCGTGGTGTTGGTGGGGCTGGTGGTTGGGGATTGGTGTGCCGGGGCGGAGACTGATGCGGCGCGCGGTTGGGGTTGGTTTGGGTGGTGCGCGGCTGGTGGATCGAGGTGGTTTGTAACATGCGGTTCTATTTACTCCTTTCTGTTGTTAGTTACGGGATTACCTTCGGGCCTGCGGCGGGGCCGGGGTTTGTGTTGGAGCATTCTCCATCGGCGGAGAAGTATCTGGCTTCGACGATGGCTGGCGGGCTGGCGGTTTTTGACTACAACAACGACGGGCGGCCGGATCTGTTCTTTGCCAATGGGGCGGAGTTGCCTTCTTTTCGCAAGACGGGGCCGAAGTATTGGAATCGGCTGTATCGGAACGACGGCGACTTTCGGTTCACCGATGTGACGGAGAAAGCTGGCCTCGCCGGGGAAGGGTTTGCCTTCGGGGCGGCGGCGGCGGACTTCGATAACGATGGGTTTGTTGACCTTTTTGTGCCGGCGCTGCCGGCTCCGCGACTGTTCCGGAACAAGGGGGACGGGACCTTTGTGGTGGTGGCACTGCCGCCGACGGGCGCCTGGACGGTGGCGGCCGGGTGGTTCGACTATGACCGCGACGGGCGGCAGGACTTGTTCGTCGTCAACTATTTGAACTGGTCTCCCACGAACAATCCGTGGTGCGGGGACCGGGCGAAGAACGTGCGGGTGTATTGTCATCCGCGGCACTTCGCGGCTACTACGAATCAACTGTTTCGTAACATGGGCGATGGGACTTTCACCGATGTTAGTAAGTCGGCCGGGTTGGACAAGTTTCCGGGGAAGGGGATGAGTGTCGCCTTCGCCGACTATGACTCCGATGGGTTTCTGGACGCGTTTGTGACCAACGACGGGATGCCGAACTCGCTGTTCCGGAATCTGGGGAATGGCAAGTTTGAAGAGGCGGCGTTCGCGGCTGGGGTGGCGTTGCCGGATCGCGGGGTGACGATTTCGAATATGGGCGTCGATTTCCGCGATTATGACAACGACGGGCGGCCGGACCTGCTGGTGACCGCGCTGGCTGGCGAGTCGTTCCCGTTGTTCCGGAATCTGGGGAAAGGGCAGTTTCAGGAGGTGACGGCGATGGCGCGGTTGGCCCCGCTGGTGGCCCGGAAGAGCGGGTGGGGCGTGGTGTTCGCCGATTTCGACAATGACGGCCGGAAAGATATCTTCACGGCTAACTCCCACGTGAACGATATGGTAGGTGTGACGACCTCCTCGGATGTATATCTTCTACCTAGTTCGGTGTTTCAGAACCGGGATGGGAAGAGTTTTGTGGATGTTACTCCGGCGAGTCCGGCGCTGGCGGGCGCGGCGGCGGCGCATCGAGGGGCGGTGGCGGCGGACCTCAATGGCGACGGACGGCTGGACGTGGTGGTGACGGCGTTGGGCGGGGCGGCTGCGATCTGGCGGAATACGACTGTCGGGACGAATTCCTGGGTGGCGGTGCCGGCGCCGTTGAACGGGGCGGTGGTATTGGGTTCGCAGACGAATTTAGCGTCGTCGTCGGTTGGGTATTCGTCGTCGGTCGTGGGCCCGGTGCATTTTGGGCTGGGGGCGGTGACAGGGCCTGTTACGGGTACGGTTTTGGTTGGTGGGCAGGCACCGGCTAATTGGACGGGGCGGGCGCGGTAGATTGGGTTCGCGCTGGTAAATTGGTTTTCCGGCGTCCGCGTGGGGCCTGGCCGGGGCCCCGGTTGATGGGTATATTCGGGATGTCAAAGAGCTGGGCGCCGTTGGGACGATGAGTTGGCCAAGGTTCCGGCGGCGGATTGGGTTCGCGTTGGCGAACTGTATTTTTGGGGGCGAGGGCGTTGTTCCTGGTTACAGGGGCCCTTGCTTTTCTCTTGTTCCCTTCCACGGGTTGAGTCGCGTTTTGGGTTACAAGGCTGTTGTTTTCGGGGGTCGGCCCGCCATGTCCCGGTGGGGTTACGCGGCGATTGGGTCCGCGCTGGCGAATTGGCTCTCGTAGCCGGGCGGGCGGGACGGGAGCTTCGGCAGGCGGCCGCATAGCGGGTCGAGGACCGGGTAGAGGGCGTAGAGGATCTCGCGGTCGTTGTGGTTCCGGCGAGCGTTGTCAAACCACATTTTGGCGCTGCCTTTGACCATGGGCGGGATGTATTCCTCCTCCGCCTTGACCATGTGCAGTTCCCGGTAGAGACGCGTGGTTTGTAGTTCCATGAGCGTGTTGACGGTGCTGTAGAACTGCATTTCGGCCGCAGCGCGGTACCGGGTGAGTTGATTGACTTCGGCCGCGGCGGCGTCGACAACGAGAGGGTCGTCGGCGTGTTGGAACATCAGTGTGCCGATCCAATGCTGGATCTTGCGGAGGCGCATATGTGCATCGAGAAGCTGGCCGAATACCGCTTCTTCGATGGCGCCGGCGGGCTTGATTTCCAGGCGCATTTTGGCCTCGAAGTTTCGCTGGTAGGCCTGGTCTTCTTCCGAAAGGACGAGTATGCCAAGACAGAGGCCGTGCCTGATGTTGTTGCGGGACGCCTTGGCTTTTCCTTCGTCGGTCTTCGGACCGGTGGAGTGCTGGGCGTTGGCCTGGTTTGCCAGGATTTGTGCGGAGGTAGCCATGGTTAACGGGCCTCCTGTTCGTTGATGATGGCGGCGGCTTCGGGGGGCAGGTTGCCGGTGCCGCGGAGGTCGAGCGTGTGATCGATGACACCCTTGCTGGCGAGTTTGGGCATGGGGACGCGGGCTGGGTCGGCTAGCGGCGTGGCCTCGGCGACCTCCATGCGGTTGGCCGAGAGACGGGTGGCGTGGTTGACGCGGGCCGTCTGGAGTTTGGCTAGCTGCTTCCGGGCGCGGTTCCAGTTGCGGTTGGCGCGATTCTGGGCGGCGAGGAGGCGCTGTTCGGATTCGACGTGGTGCGCGTTGGCGCGGACGCGTTCCAGTTCCCAGGCGGCGTAGGCCATCTGGTAGGAGAAAAGTTTTTCCAGCTCGGTGAGGGGCCGGGTGGCGGCATCGGTTTCGAGGGATATCTCGAGAAGCCGGGTGTTGGGTAGAAGTGACATTAGGAGTCCTTTCCATGGTTCCAGCCGGACGTCCTGTCCGGGGTCAGGAATGGGGGGCGAGGCCCTATTCCTACTTACATTATAGAAAGTTGTCTACTGTTTTCGGCTTTTGGGGTTGTTGTGGGTGGTTCAGATGTCTTTTGGAATGATGGGGTTGTGGATTATTTTCGAGTGTTGTGACTCTATGAGAGCGAGGTAGCGAAAAATGCGAATAGAACGCCGTCAGCGGGCGCAAAGGAGGCAATAAGCGATTTGCCGAATTTTGGATGTGACGTCAATAAAGACTACTCGGTTTTCCGGAGTCAGGACGCGCGGATGGGCCAGGGCCTCCAGTCCGGGTTGTACACAAGAGCGGAAAATTGGACCGGTATCTGATGACGTTGCCTCCGGTGGTTTCGGTAGCACTTGACGCCCAGGTGGCTGATCGTTCCGGGCGGGCTACATGTCGGCGTACTGGTTGCGATGGTGAAGATGTTTTAATGTCCAGGCGGTGTTGCCTGCCTCGCAGAGCACGGTATGAGAGAGATCGTGCGGTTGTTTTCGGTGATTGTGCTGCTTGGGTGCGCGGGGACGGTTTGGGCCCAGAGTAACGGCGTCAAAGCGATCGACGTCATCGTCAAGAAACACCCCACGGGCGGGGCCGCGGCGATGAACTTGCGAACGGACGCGGCCGGCAATGTGTCCGCGAAGATCGAGTCGGCGGGTACCTACGAGGTGCGAATCTTCTGTCCGCGGCCGTGCCCGTTGAAGCCGGGCCGGTACTCGGCGTCAGTAAAGAAATGGTGGAGCGTGGTTGCTTCGAAGGGGGCCATAAGCACAACGGGCGGCAACCGCAGCAAGCGCCCCGCCAAGCACTTTGTTGTCCCGGACATCCCGGCCGCCGCTTTTCCGGCCGAAGGTCTGACGCTCTACACCGAAGACATCGTCATTTCGCGTGCCCCGGCCGTCATCTACATGACGGTCCGCTCCGAGGAGCCGCTGCTATCCACCACCGCCCTTACCTTCATCGCCGAAGAGGGAGGCGTGGCGCCGCAGCCGCAGAGCTTCGCGATCAACGCGGGTGGGGCTCCGGCCTTCAAATACGAAATCCAAACCATCTACAAGGAAAAGCGGGACGACTCCGGTACGCCGCCCACGTGGCTGGCGCTGTCCCAGACCAGCGGCTCCTACCCGCCGCCAGATCGACAACCGGAGATCCAAGCTACCGTCTCCACGCGTGGACTGCCGCCCGGACTTCACCAAGCCGAGGTCCGCGTCTGCACGACGCGGACGGACGAGCCCACTACCTGCGCTTC
>CAMATG010000505.1 GCA_945860645.1 Candidatus Sulfopaludibacter sp. SbA3
GAGCGTGTTGGCGAGTTCGACACGCGAAACCTGGAGGGCGGGGAAGAGGCCGAAGAGGATGCTGGTGAGAAGTGTCACGAGCGCGGTGAAGGCCAGGACGCGCCAATCGAGCGTGACCAGCGAGCCGTTGACGCCAACGCGAGGCAGACCGGCGGTGTTGACCAGCAGCAGGGCGCGAATGGCGGCGAAGCCGAGGGCTGTGCCGAGTACGGCACCGGCGGCGGACAACAGGAGGCTTTCCGTCAGCAGTTGCCGGATGAGGCGTCCGCGCCCGGCGCCCATGGCGGCTCGGATCGCCGTTTCGCGGCGCCGGCTGATGGCGCGGGCGAGCAGGAGATTGGCAACGTTGGCGCAGGCGATGAGCAGGACCATCGACACCGCGGCGACCAGGACGAACAACGACGAGCGGTATTCGCCGACGAGCGCCTCCTGCAGGGTTTCGACGGTGAAGAATTCATCGGCGTCCAGCGCCTTGGGGAACTTGCTGCGATAGGCATCGGCGGAGTGGCGGAGACGGGCTTGTGCCTGCGCGAGGCTGACGCCTGGTTTGAGGCGGCCTGAGGCGCCGAAGTAGTGGCCTTGATCGGGCGAGTCCGGAGGGAGTTGGAACGGGGTCCAGATCTCCGGCTGTTCGCCAAAGTCGCGGACGTCGAAGCTGTCGGCGACGACGCCGATGATGGAATGTGGTTCGCCGCCGAGCTGAATGGTGCGCGAGAGAATTTGGGGATCGCGGGCGAAGCGGCGAGTCCAGAGGGATTCGCTGATGAGCGTAATGTGGGGGCCGTTGGGGAGATCTTCGGCGGCGGTGAAGGTGCGCCCCATCACGAGGGTGGCGCCGAAGAGGCGGAAGTAATCGGCCGAGACCTGGCCGGCGCGCAGTTGTTCGGGGGTGTCGTTGCCTGTCCAGTTGAGCGTGCTTTCGCGGGAGACGCTGACGCGTTCGACGACATCGCTGAGGGAACGCCAGTGGGCAAATTTCGCAGGTGATCCGC
This sequence comes from Candidatus Sulfopaludibacter sp. SbA3, assembly GCA_945860645.1. GTDB lineage: Bacteria > Acidobacteriota > Terriglobia > Bryobacterales > Bryobacteraceae. The sequence goes on from CAMATG010000505.1 coordinate 993, forward strand.
CCTGGGAAGCGCCGTTGGGTCCGGCGGTTTCAAAGACGACGATGCGGTCTGGCTCCGGGAAATTCGGCGGGCGAAGGAGCACAGTATTGACGACGGAGAATATGGCGGTGTTGCTGCCGATGCCGAGCGCGAGGGCGGCGATGGCGGCTGCGGCGAAGCCGCGGCTCTGCCAGAACATACGCAGGGAGTGGCGGACGTCTTGGAGAAAGGATTGCATGGCGGCTCCCTGGGATATACGAGTACACTCCCGGAAAGTTTCGTTTCTTTTCGGTGATCTGCTATTCTCAAGGCTTCCGAGGTACGCCCCTTTACAAGGGCGTTGAAAAGGGAACCCGGTTTGATTCCGGGACTGCCCCGCAGCGGTAATTGGGAACGAAAGTTGCGAGAGACACTGGGCGCGATTGCGTCTGGGAAGTAGCGACAAGTAGGGCGCCCATAAGTCCGAAGACCTGCCTGGGAACAGCCATCTAGGCTGAATTTACTTTGCTCTCGAGGGAGGGGCAGGGCTCATGAGCCACACGTCTATTTATTCGTTCGCAGCGGGGATACTATTCGCCGCGCATCTTTTCGCACAGGTTTCGCCGCACGGCACTGTGCTTGACCCGCAAGGGAAACCAATCACCGGCGCATCGCTGGTGCTTTACCGCTCCGGGTTGGCCGATCCGGTGGCGCGCGCGCAGAGCGTAAACGGCGAGTTTGTGTTTGCCGAAGTACCGGCCGGAGAGTATCTGCTGGAGGCGGCGGCGGATGGGTTCCGGCGCGTCTCGCGGCGGATTGACGGTCACAGCGCGGTGATCGTGAAGCTGGAGTTGGCTGGGATCGACCAGCGGATTGTGGTGACCGCGGAAGGGGCGGCGCAGACGATCGATCAGGTATCGAAAGCGGCCACGGTGATCGGCGCGGCGGAGATTGCGCAGCGCAATGAATACAGCCTGGTGGAGGCGCTGCGGGATACGCCGGGCTTGCTGATTCGCAACCTGGGCGGGCCGGGACAGGGCACGTCGATCCGGATGCGTGGACTGCGCGCGGACGCGACGGCGGTGTTGGTGGACGGGCTTCGTTTCCGCGATGTGGCTTCGTTGCAGGGCGATTCGGCGTCGTTTCTTTCGACGTTTAACGTGATCAATTTTGACCGCGTGGAGGTGTTGCGCGGTTCGGGGTCTTCGCTGTACGGGACGAACGCCGTGGGCGGCACGGTGAACGTTGTGACCGACGCCGGCGGCGGCAAACTGCACGGCGGATTGCAGATGGAAGGCGGCACGCTCGGCTTGTTGCGTACCCGCGCTACGGCGGGGGGCGGCGTGAAGGACAACCGGTTGACCTACAGCGGCGGGTTGCTCCATTTGAACGTGATGAGCGGCATTGATGGCGACGACCGGATGCGCAGTTCCGGGGCGCAGAGCTTTGTGCGCTATGCGGTGACGGGGACGACGTTCCTTTCGGGCCGCTTGTTCTTCTCCGACGATTTTGCGCAACTCAATTTGAGCCCCACCACCAGTGGTTTGCCGAACGCCAACATTCCCGCGAGCACCATTATTCCGGGTCTCCCGCTGGCGCCGGATCAGGTGGTGCGATCGGCGCTGGGCCAATCCATTACTCCCGGCAATGCAACGTTCATTCCGGGCCGGAACGACCCGGATAACCGCCGCGCATCCCGATTCTGGAGCGGCGCGTTGATCCTGCGGCAGCAGTTACATTCGACGGCGGACTGGCAGACCAGCTACCAACGCGTGCACACCAATCGCATCGGCCAGAACGGTCCCGGGGGGCCGGGGTTCCAGCCGCTGGTCTCGAACTACAGCCAATTTCAAGGCGACATCGACACACTGGATACGAAGGTGCAGTGGCGCCCGCGCTCGTGGTTTTCGCTTGCGGGCGGCTACGAGTTCGAACGGGAAGGCTATCTGAATCTGGATGACAACCGGCTGCCCTCCCCGACCACGGTTCGGACGCGGACGAATGCGGGGCAGCGTTCGAACGCGTTCTATTTCGCCAACCAAATGTCGTTGCTGCAGCAGCGGCTGCAGGTGTCATTTTCGGGGCGCGCGCAGATGTTTTCGCTGGACCGGCCGGAGTTCGTCTACACCGGCGCGGTGAACAACTACGAAAAGGTGCAGACGGTGTCGCCACCGCGCGCATTGACGGGTGATGTCGCTGTTTCGTACTTTATTCCGCGGTCGGGCACCAAGCTCCGCGTGCACGGTGGCAATGCGTATCGCGCACCGGGTCTGTATGAGCGCTACGGCACGGGTTTTTTCTACAATTCAGTGTTGAATGCGATCGCCTTCAGCCCCTATGGCGACCCGCGGCTTTCGCCGGACCGGTACAACTCGATCGGCGGCGGCGTGGACCAATACATCGCCCGCGACCGGGTTCGTTTGAGCGGCACCTGGTTCTACACGCGCACGGTGCAGATCACGCAGTTCGACTCCTCCGGCAACATTGTGCGGCCGGGCTTCGACCCCTTCGGTCGCAACTCCGGTTACATCAACGGCGCCGGCGGTACGTCGCGCGGGGCGGAGTTCACGGCGGAGATGCGGCCGGTTCGCTCCACGCTGTTCCGCGCCTCCTACGCCTACGTGAATGCGGACACCGATCAGGACTCGACGGTGCGCGGCGTATGGAGCGCGTTGGGCGTGCCGGCGCATTCATTCATGGCGATGGTGAACCGCCAGTTCGGCCAGAAGACGGATGTGACGGCGGACCTGTACCGGTCGTCGAACTACTACGGGCCGTTGTTCGCGGGATCGCGGACGCGGGCGTACGAATTCGACGGCGTGACAAAGCTGGATATTGTAGTAAGTCACATGGTTTGGACTGGCGAGAAGGTTTCACTGAAGGCCTATGCCAAGGTGGATAACGTGTTGAATCAGCGCTACTACGAGAACGGCTTTCAGGCGGTGCGCGGCACCATGCTGACTGGTGTGCAGGTGTTGTTCAAGTAATGCGACTGGAGACGATGCGCGCGGTAATCGGGTTGTTGCTGGCGGCTACGGCTGCCTGGGCGGCGCCGCCCGCGCGCATTGTTTCCACGGCGCCGAGCTTTACCGAGACGGTCTTCGCGCTGGGGGCGGGGGATCGCGTGGCGGCGGTTTCGACTTATTGTCATTACCCGGCGGCGGTGGAGAAGTTGCCGCGCGTGGGGGACTATTTAAATCCGAACGTGGAGGCGATTGCGCGATTGCGGCCGGACCTGGTTCTGGTGCATGCGGAGCAGAAGCAGATTCTGGCGCAGTTGAACGGGTTGGGCGTGCGCACGTTGGCGCTGCGGAATACGAGTCTGGAAGAGACGCTGCGATCGGTGCGGGAGATTGGTGCGGCGATCGGGCTGGCGGAGAAGGGCGCCGCTCTGGAGCGGGATTTGCGCGGGCGATTGGCGGCGATTGAGAAGCGCCATGCGGGGAAGCCACCGCGTTCGCTGTTGTTTATTGTGGGGCGCACGCCGGCGCGGTTGGACGGGATGATCGCGGTGGGACGGGGGGCTTTTCTCAACGATCTGATCCGGGCCGCCGGTGGGCGTAACGTGCTGGCGGATTCGCCGGTGACGTATCCGAAGATTTCGCTGGAAGCGGTGCTGCGATTGGCGCCGGACGCGATTGTGGATATGGGTGATATGGCGGCGACGACGGGTGTGACGGAGGAGCACAAGCGCTCCGTGGTGCGTTTGTGGGAGACGCAGCCGGGGATTCGCGCGGTGGCGCAGAAGAAGGTATTTGCGGTAGCGGCGGACATCTTTGTGGTGCCGGGGCCGCGAGTGGTGGAGGCGGCCGAGGCGTTTGCGGCGATGCTCTACGGGGATAGGCGATGAGCTTGCTGGGGGTGGAGAGTTTGGCCTTTTCCTATCCGGGGGGCGCAAACGTTGTCAACGGGGTGACGGCCACGGCGGAGGGGCCGGAGGTGATCGCCATCGCAGGCCCGAATGGCGCCGGCAAATCCACATTGTTGGACTTGATTGCCGGGCAGAAGCAGCCCAGCGGGGGCGTCTGTCGCGTGCAAGACCGGGACGCACACAGGATGGATCGGGCGGAGTTGTGCCGTCTGGTGGCGCATGTGCCGCAGGCGATTCCGGTGGATATTCCGTTCACGGTGGAAGAGGTTGTGCTGACCGGCCGGATCCCGTATGGCCGCGGGGTGTACGAGAACAGCGACGACTATGCGGCGATGGAACTGGCGATCCAGCGGGCGCGGCTGGAGCCGTTCCGGACGCGGCGCTTTTCCACGTTGAGCGGCGGTGAGAAGCAGCGCGTGCTGGTGGCGGCGGCGTTGTGTCAGCAGGCGCCGATCCTGTTACTCGA
>CAMATG010000506.1 GCA_945860645.1 Candidatus Sulfopaludibacter sp. SbA3
TGCCTGACAGCTATTGGGCAATCGCGAACAGGTGCTGGCCTCCGCGAATATACAGAACGCCGTCAGCGATGGCAGGCGAAGCCATCACCGGCTCGCCCAAGTCGTTTTCGGCGAGCAACTTGTACGCTTTTCCCTTTTGCAGGACGAACGTGTGGCCGTCTTCATTGGTAATATAAAGCCGCCCGCCCGCGGCTACGGGAGAACTGGTGAAGCCGGCGTCGGTGCCCAGCCGCTGCTGGAAATGCTGCTCGCCAGAGGAGAGTTCGAAGACGGTCAGTACGCCGTTGTTGTAGCAGAAGTACGCAAGGCCACCGGATAAGAGCGGTGTCTGCATGTAGTTGCCGGAACGCTCCTTGGTCCAAACGATTGCGGAACGGTCTTTCGACAGATCGCCTTTGGCATCGGGGCGAATGGCGTAGATGGGGCGCCCGGCACCGTGCGCGCTCGTGATCACAATGAGGCCTCCGTCGTAGAGCGGCGTGGGGACGGGGATGTCGCCCGTGCCGGCCAGACGCCAACGTTCTTTGCCGGTCGCAAGGTCATAGCCGCCGATATGCTTCCAGCCGTTAACAATCACTTGCGGACTGGAGCCCGGAATGACCGCCGGGGTGCCGAACGTCGGTACGTCCGCACGGGCCGTACGCCAAAGCTCGGCTCCGTTTTGCACGTTATAGGCAGCCAGAAAAGAGTTCTTTTGGACGTCGGCCTGGATGATCACTTTGCCGTCGTGAATGATTGGGGAACTGGCGTAACCCCACTGTGCATCGGGGGCCTGGTAGTAACCGGCATCGAGGACGCCAAGATCCTTCTTCCAAAGCAACTTGCCATTCAGATCGTAAGTGAAAAGTCCTTCGGATCCGAACGAGACAACCAGGTGGCGGCCATCAGTGGCGGGCGTAGGGTTAGCATGGCTGGATTTCGGATGGCGCTTTACCTTCGGTTGGCCGCTGAAGGCCGTTTGTTGCCAAAGCACCTTTCCCGTAGAGCGGTGGAGGCAAAAGACGATGAAGGTCTGCTCGCCTTCGTTCTCGACTGGTTTGATGTCGCCGTAGAGTCCCAGACGGACCGCGGAGCTGCCCTGGGAAGGGACCGCGCTGGTGAGAAAAATACGGTCTCCCCAGATCACCGGGCTGGAGTAGCCGAGGCCCGGAATCGGCGTCTTCCATCGGATGTTCTTGCCCTTGGCGCCGTCCCATTCCACAACGGGCGAACCTTCGCCATGGCCGTTGGAAGCGTTGCCGCGGTACTGGGGCCAATTCGATTCGGCGCTAAGGGCAACGGCGAACAGAGGGAGGAACCTAAGCTTCATTCCCTCATTCTACAAGTACGAAATTCGGGCCCCGCCGGGGGCCCGAACGCCAATCAAAAAAAACAAACTATCCGCGATCCGCCACCGGAGTGTAATCCCGTTTAGGAGATCCCAAATAGATCTGACGCGGACGGCCAATCTTCTGATCGTCGTCGCACATCAGCTCTTCCCACTGCGAAAGCCATCCGCTCACACGCGGAATCGCGAACAACACCGTAAACATCTCCGCCGGGAAGCCCAGCGCTTCGTAAATCAGACCCGAATAGAAGTCCACGTTCGGATACAGCTTGCGCTTGATGAAGTACTCATCGTGCAGCGCAATCTTCTCCAGCTCCGAGGCCACATCCAGCAGCGGATTCTTCCCCGTCACCGCGAACACATTCTCCGCCGCGGCCTTGATGATACGTGCCCGCGGATCGTAGTTCTTGTACACCCGGTGGCCGAAGCCCATCAGCCGGCCCTCGCCCGCCTTCACCTTCTCAATAAACTCCGGAATATTTTCAACGGAGCCAATGTGCCGCAACATCTTCAGCACAGCCTCATTCGCGCCGCCATGCAGCGGGCCATACAGCGCCGCCGAAGCCGCCGCCAGCGACGAGAACGGATCCGCCTGCGAACTGCCCACCAGCCGCATCGTCGACGTCGAGCAGTTCTGCTCGTGGTCGGCATGCAGGATGAACAGAATGTCCATCGCGTGCACCAGCCGCGGATCGGCTTCCTCGCCAAACAGCATGTACAGGAAGTTCCCCGCGAACGACAGCCCCGCCTTCGGCGCCACCATCGGCAGCCCCTTGCGGAACCGGTAGCCCCACGCGCCCAGCGTCATCGCCTGCGCCAACCCGCGGTAGATCTGCGTCGTCCGGCACTCTTTGTCCAGCACGTGCTTGGCGTCCGGATACGCCGCCGCCATCGCCGCGAAACCCGTCATCAAAAGCGACATCGGATGCGCGTCGCGCCCGAAGCCATCATAGATCCGCGCAAAATTCTCCGGCAAAGGCAGGTTAGCGTTAACCTCCGCCGTAAACGCCGCCAGCTCCTCGGCCGTCGGCAACTGCCCCTTCCACAACAAATACGCCGTTTCCAAGTAGGAGCCATGCTCGGCCAGCTGCTCAATCGGGTAACCCCGATAGTTCAGAATGCCTTTGTCACCATCGATAAACGTGATGGTGCTCTTGCACGACGCCGTGTTCATATACGCCGGGTCGTACGTCATCAAGCCAAAGTCTTCAGCGTCGACTTTGATCTTGCGCAAATCCGTTGCACGGATCGTCTCGTCCTGAATCGGAACCTCGTAGGTCTTTCCGGTTCGATTGTCGGTGATTGTGATAGTTTCGGCAGGCATAACGGAGTAGGAAGGAGGAAGATTAAGCTTATCGAATTTTGCGTCGTTACTTCTTAGCGGCCGGCGCCGGTGTGCCCGTCCGGTTCAACAATTTCTCGATCTCAGCGGCCAATCCAGGGCCTTCCATCAGGCCTTTGGTCCCATCGTTGTAGCTGAAATCGTTCCGGATCATCCCGTTCTGGTCCATCAGGAACACGTGCGGTAATGTGATGCTCGGCTTCTGCTGCGTGACTTTCAAATAGCTCGCCGTCACCTGCCCGCAGTCGAAAAGAATCGGCGAAGTGATCTTGTTGGTGGTCATGAACCGCGAAACCGTCTGCTGATTATCGGAGGACGAAGTCACCACCGTCATAATCGCAATCCGGCTCCCGAACTTGGCCTTGATCGCCTCCAGGTTCTTGGAAACCGCCAGGCAATGCGGGCACGACGTCATCATGAAGTCCACAATGACGACTTTGCCCCGGTGATCCTGCACATCGTGATAGTTCAGGTTCATATCCGGCAGAGCAAATCCCGGAGCCCGGCGTCCAGAGAGTTCCCCAGCACCAAAAACGGGGAAGAGGAGGGTGCTAACGGTCAGCAGCAGTAGAAACTTACGCATAATCCATTTTCAGTGTACATCCCGCACGCCAAAACCGAACACTCCAAAAAATTAGGGACAGTCACCGCAATTACCGATTTCCCCCTACCCCAAAAATCCGAGCCCTGCTACCGTGAAATCGTGCGCCCCGCCGCCCTCCTCCTCGCACTCCTCCCCGCCCTCCCCGCCGCCACATTCCAATCCCGCGCCTCCACTCCCGTCCTCTCCCTCAGAGTCACCAAAGAGTCCGGCGCCCAAAACGCGTTCCTCTCGGTCTCCTGCACCGGCTACACCTTCGTCGGCGATTCCCGCCCCGGCGGCACCGTCGGCCCCGCCACCATCACCTCCTCCACCGATGTCGAATTCCAAAACGCCAACCCCGCCTGCACCGGCCAACCCTCCTCCCCCCTCCCCGGCACCACCAACAGCTACGTTGGCACCTACGCCGAAACCAACATCCCCCGCTACACCCGCGCCACCTTCCGCGCCATCTGGACCGGCGTCGACCTGACCTACGAAGTCTCCGGCAACACCTTCCGTCTCATCTACGAACTCGACTCCCCCCTCCGCGCGCCCTCCATCGCCCTCCGCCTCTCCCCCGCCAAAATCTGCTACGACGGCATCCTCTGCATCGGCCCCAACAGCCGCGCCTCCGTCCGCGTCCTCGAAGTCACCCCCGACGGCCACCGCCCCACCCCCTACACTCTCCTCCCGACAGACCCCGTCCCATTCCGCCTCCCCGCCACCACCAACAACAACCCCATCCGCATCATCCTCGAGTCCTCCTTCGAAGGCCGCACTCTCTCCCCACCAACCCTCTCCACCCCCGCCAACCCTCGCGGCGAATACTACGAAGCCACCGCCAACACCATCGCCAAGTACGACCGCCACGGCAACCTGCTCTTCGAAACCACCATCGCCTCCGCCGGCATACGCCTCCTCCTGCCCGCCCCCGATGGCACCGTCTACGCCCTCGGCAACTCCACCGATCCCGCGCTACCCGTCACCCCCGGCGCCGCCCAGTCCCAGTATCGCGGTGCCTATTTTTTCCTCCGCCTCCTCCAAGGCGGAGACATCACCGTCTCCCGCATCGACGGCGAAACCGGCCGCCTCCTCTACGCCACCTACCTCGGCGGCCGACTAGCCGACATTGCCTCGACAGCAGTCCTCGACGCCACCGGCAACCTCCATTTCTTCGCCGGTTCCAACTCTCCCGATTTCCCCACCAAAGGCACCCCCTACCCCAACGCCTGCGTCCCGCAACCCCCGCCAAACGGCCTCCAAAGTGGTCGCTACTGCAGTTTCGCCGTCACCCTCACTCCCGAAGGCGGCCTGCTCTCCTCCCAGGCTCTGCCCCTGACCTACGGCGCCACCACCCTCGGTCCCAACGCCGCCATCTACGCCCTCCGCAACAACAACATCGAAGTCTTCACCGGCCCCGATACCCCGGCCACCATCATCCCCCTCGCCACCCGCCTCACCGTCTCCTCCCTCACCGTCGATTCCAAACTCGGCCTCTGGCTCACCACCCGCGAAGGCCTCTTCCATCTCCCGCCCTCCGCCCGCGCCCCCCGCCGCGTAATGGAAGTGCCCTTCCCCGCCGTCCTCCTCCCCATCCCTAACGGCGGTGTCCTCCTCGCCTCCTACGACCCCTATTCCAACCGCGCCACAGGCCCCACCTACGGCCCAACGGCCCTGATGCACATACCCTGCCCCCAAGGCAGCCCCGAAATGATTGCCCTCGATACCAACGGCAACATCGAATACGCCACCTTCCTCCCCTCCACCAGCTACTCCCGCCTCACCGCGGTCAACCCGCCCAGCGGCGCCATGCCGCCTGAATGGCAAGGCCGGACCCTCGCCTGGGGCCCCCACCGCCTCGATGTCGACGCCCCGCCCACCGTCGCCATCGCCTGCCTCTCCAGCCCCTCCGGCGACGAGCCCGCCGGCATCGCCCCCGGCGCCCTGATCCGCCTCGCCGTCCGAGGCGTCCAGGATGAAGCGCCCGTAAAGTCCCTGCTCGTCCCCGGCCAACCCATCCCCACCCGTC
>CAMATG010000507.1 GCA_945860645.1 Candidatus Sulfopaludibacter sp. SbA3
CGATGGGACGCCCCGAAAGAGACGGCGTACCCATCAACGTTTGTGATGAACCGGAGCGGGAAGATTACGTTTGCCAAGGTGAGTGATTCCCATGGCGGACGGTCGACGGCGGCGGAGATACTGGCAGAGCTGGCGAAACGTTAGGAGCCTTGCGCGGAGGCCGAGCCCAGAGAGCTGGCGATCTTGGAAAAGATCTGGCTGATGTTGGTGTTGACGCCGGGCATTACGGCTCCGGCGGCGACGGCGACGAAGCCGGCCATAAGGGCGTATTCGATCAGGTCCTGCCCTCGGGTGTCCTTCCAAAGGCGGGCGGTGACGATGTAGTTTTTCAGTTTGTTCACGGTGGTGGTTTCCTTCCCTCTTCGAGCTTATGGGCAGACGGAGCGGGAAACACTGCATGCGAAGACCTACGGGGAAGAGTTTGGTGACGTATCCCGTCCGGGGTAACTACACCTTACGGGGTATTCCCCACTGTAGGCCTGGCGACGTGGGCGCTAGTCGCGCGGTTGATGATAGCCGGCGGCGGAGAGGCCTGGGATGAGGAGCTGGCGGTGGCGGGGTTCGTCGTAATCGACACCGAATTCGATGGGGGCGAGGGCGACGGCGAGGCGGCACCAGGCGGTGGCGCTTTCGCCGCAGACGAGGCGGGGCTTGGCGCCGCCGCGGGCGAGCCAGGCGAGGCCGGTGAGGATGTCCTGGACGCGGTTGGCGTCGTCGGCATAGTGGAAGACGAGGTGATCGCCGTGGCGGCTTTTGGACGGTGGGATGGCGGAGGCGGTACCGAAGAGGTCGAGGACGAGGATCTGGGAGCCGCGGCGGCGAGCGGCGAGGGCGGCGGGGAGCTTTTCGGCGGCGGCCATCCCGGCGGAGTGGACGGCGAGGACCGGGCTGGTGGCGGCACCGGGGAGGAGGCGGGCGGGGACGATGTCATTGGCGCCATCGCGGTGGAGGAAGCCGGTGCCGCCGGTGGCGACGAAGAGTACCTTGGCGGGCCACTGGCCACCGGTGAGCGCGCGGAGGAGGATGGCTTTTTCGGCGGGGGCGGTGGTTTCGTTGCGTGCGGTGAGCAGGCGCTGCCAGGCGCGGAAGACGCCCTGGCGATTGGCGGCGCCGGGGAGGTTGGCGGCGGCATCGGGATCGATGAGGAGATCGAGTTGGGGCGTGGTGATGCCGGCGGGTTCCGGGACATCGGACGGCATGTGGAAGTGCTTACCGAGGAAGCGGAGAGCGGCCTGGCGCTGATCGGCGTTGTAGCCATGTTCGGCGTCGACGTGGAGCGATTCGACATGGGTGGGCGCGCCGAGGAGGGAGTAGATTTCGTGAATGGCGGGGAACTCGACGGAGGGCGCCTGGCTAGTCCAATCTCGGGTGGAGGAGAGCAGGAGCATGGGGCGGGGGGCGAAGGCGGCGGCGAGCTCCATGTTGTTGGTGCCGACGCGGAGACCGGGGGCCATTTCACAGGGATCGTCGCCCTGGAAGTGGGCGGAGACCATGACGGCGGGGATGGAGACCTGGATGCGGTCATCGACGGCGGCGAGGAGGTAGGTTTGTGTGCCGCCACCGGAGGCGCCGGTGATGGCGAGGCGTTGCGGGTCGACATCATCGCGGGCTGCGAGATAGTCGGCCATGCGGAGAGAGTTCCAGAGCTGGAGGGAGAGCGGGCCGAAGGACCAGAGGCGTTCGTCGTCGTTGTCGCCGAACTTGTGGGGGAGCTGGCGGGTGTCGTTTTCCAGGGTGTTCCGGAGTAGCTTGCCCTGTTCATACTCGTCATCCGTCGCGCGTCTACAACCCGACGCCAGGAACGTCAGTGTGCATAAAGCGAGGAGGTTTCGATTCTGCAAGCCTTATCCTGCCTTAAGTCGAACACATACAAACGGATTTCTGGCTTCCATGTGCGTAAAGTAGAGGAGATTGAAAGACAACGAGAGCGGGTTGTATTTCAGTCTGGAGTGCTGAGCGACATGACTCGGTAGCGTATCTGGCTGGGCCAGGTCGGCGACAGTTCTGTAGCCTGAGGACGTCGGCGATTCTCGGGTGACTGGCAGGCATTTTCCCCCAGATTCTGGATAATGCCGATCGTATTCAGGTGAGGGAAGACTCGATTGCGAGGACGTCGAGATCCTGGCTACGCTTCGCTGCGGACACTCTTTCGTATTGAAACGGAACCGTCGCTGCGTAAGGCTCCGGGATATCTTAGGCCTGATACACGCTGTTTGCCGCCACGTCATGAGTGCGTTTCCCCTGCGCTCAATTGCCGATACGGTAGTTCAGCTTGACGCTAAACACGTTATCGTTTCGTGTTGCGCCAACCAGCACAGCCTGGGGCGAGAGAATGCCTTCATATGTATAGTCGCAACTGAACGATAGAAAGACTCGTTTGTGGAGAGCCGGCGCCGTCAGCTCCAAATGGACCTTTGCGGATCTGTCAGAGGTGTGTTCTTTATTCGTCCGGAGGTTTGCCCATTGGCTGATTCCCCAGTGTTCACTCAGCTTGTACTCGAACTTTTCGTATACCGCAAATCCCATGGCGAGCCCATTGATGCGCTCGACAGACGTAGTTTGGGCTCCCAGGCCAAAGGCGGGAACAATATAGAAGTTTCCCCTCGGGCTGGCAATCAGATTGACGCCAACACCGCTCGCATTGAGTTCCCGGTCATCGATGCCTAGGACTGTGTCGCGGGTGACGATGAACCGATCTGCGATGAAGAAACGTTTATTGAGAGGGCGTGACCACTGACCACCAAACAGCATGTTGTGCGCTGCTACCGTGCGAGGACCGCCAGCAGCCTTGAATGTGGAATGGTTGAGTTGTCCGTCAAACTCTAGCAAATCCTCCTCGGTCAGTCTCTTTGCTACCTCACCCGAAATCATGATGCCGCGGCCATTCGTACGGCCGGATTCCAACTGAATCCCACCACCAAGACTGCCACGCCACGACAGCTTTTGGATTCGCTGTTCCGCTGCTGCGGCTGGGGGCGGCGCCGATGCACGCTTAGTGACTTGGCCGTTCGCGCGAAGCGCGGTTCCGCATAGGACATAAAGGCTCAGGGCCAATGCGGTCGTGGCAATAGCTCGGGCGGAGTCGTTGATGGTACTGGAATTTGCTGTTCCTTTTACGCTTGTCGATAGTGTTTGGCAGCTAACTGGAAATCCGAAACTGTGATTGTCGGTTGTGAATTTATCTGTTTTCATATCGCACACGGGTCCAGGAAGCACGTTGTTTTCTCCCTATTACAAATGCTTTATGGCGTGAATGAATGCACACTCGCCGTGAGTTAACTGTTAGCCAGCCGGTGTGGCGCGTCGACGGTAGTAGGCATAGGCGATCACCAGCGCGCCGGTGCTGTGTTACGTTCGACTTACTCATTGTAATGCTAATGTGATCAATTGAATGCCTGACATCGGATGAGTCAGAAGCCACGATTCCGAGGATAACACAGAAGGGAGGGCGCGGCCGGGATGATTGTTGACACTTTTGAGGTGCCGGTACGGCGCTCATTTGATCTTACCCGGTCGGTGCGGGCGCGGAAAGGGGCAGGGCGCAGTGGAGCCCAGCCCCTTTCTCGGCCGATTGTTCGCTCTTGGCGGCCCACCGCTCCGCCCTCTCCCGCCGCACAAAGGCCCCCGTCTGGTGGTCCAATCACCCCAGCAGCACCGGCCCGTACATCACCTCCATCAGATCTTCTTCCACTTCCTTCAATCCGATCCATTCCTCAGCCAGGACCGGACTCAACGCCACCCGCTCCCCGTTCCACAGAAAACGCCCCTGCCAATTCGCCCGCCGGATGTAATAGGAAGAGTCGTACTCCATCTCCGGGATCCTTGCCGGATAGCTCCTTTCCGATGCCCGATACGCCCCGGCCGGCGTCCCCATCCCCAGCGCCTCATGTGGCCGTTCTTCATTGAACTCCCGCTCGTACCGCACGAACTCTCGTTGTTGTAATGGCAGGTCCCACTCGATTCGGTAATCGAGCATTTCCTTCACCAGCGACCAATGAAACCGCTCGTGCCGCCCATTCTGCTGTGGCTCGCCTGGCTCGATCCGCTCATGCCGGATTCCTAGCCGTATCCACCAGATCGACAGCTCCGACAATCCACCCGGCGCTCCCGTCACGAACGGCGATCCATTGTCGCTCCGGATCGCCTTCGGCAAACCGTATTCCCGGAATGCCGCCTCCATCACCGCCCGCACCCGTTTCTGCTCGATCCCGGGCATCGCCGTCAGCCGCAGCAAATACCGGCTCGCGTTGTCCGTTATCGTCAGCGGCTCGAAGCGCTGCCCGTCTCCCGTCCGAAACCATCCTTTGTAATCAATCGACCAGACGTCATTGGCCGCCACCGCGTAGCCGACCATGTCGTAGGCGAGGGCGACGTAGCCATTCACGGCGAGCAGGGCGCAGAGGGCCGGGACGGAGTAGGCTTCGGTGTGTTCGACGCGACCGTGCTTCCAGTGGCCGTGGGCGACCAGGACGGCAGGTTTACGGGTGGCCGGGTTCGCGGTAGGGCGGTAGACGTTGGCGCCGACGAAGAAGCCGGGGAGGGTTTCGATGAGGAGGCGTTCGACGATGTAGCCCGGGCGCTGGATTTCCCTGAAGGGAATGGTACGGACGGGGCCGAGTTGGGGCATGGGCCAGAGGCCGGCGGCGATCAGGACGCGGCGGCGGATTTCGGCGCGGTGCTGGGTCCAATCCGTTCGGGACTCAAAGTGCCTGGGGGCGAAGTGGGTTTTGGTGTGGGGTTCGGGATCGGCGCGGAAATCGATCAGGCGTAGCTCCGCGGCATAGGCGGAAAGGGCGGCGAGGAGAAACAGTTTGGAAGGCAGATCGAAGTCCAGTACAGCAGTCCAATGATTTACCCGTATACGACTTATCAGTTAGGCGCGCCCACGGCGGACACAGTTACGTTAACTGTGTAACTACTTGGCGGCCCAGGCGCGGTAGCTGGCTTCGATTTCGGCAGGGGAGCGGACGCCTTCGTAGATTTCGACGGCGTATTGGAGTTTGAGCGTTTGGCCGGCGGGGAGGGTGTAGGCGCCGTCGGGCCCTTGGTTTTTGCTGAAGCTGCGGGATGCGAAGGGATTGGCGGCGCAGAGGCTGTAGCCGCGGGCGTGCCATTGGGAAGGATGGCGGAGGTTGGAGGGGTGGTCGAAAATCGAAACGCCGGCGGGGGCGCCGTCGATGGTGGCGAAGTAATCGACCCAGCGGGCGGGTTTGCCCCAGACGTCCTTCGTGGTTTCGAGGCCGTCGGCGTTACGGAGCCGGCCGCCGCGGTCTTCGC
>CAMATG010000508.1 GCA_945860645.1 Candidatus Sulfopaludibacter sp. SbA3
CGGATGGTCTTGCGGTAGGGTTTGAGGGCTTCGGGGATTGGGAGTGTGCGGGGTTGGTTTGTGGGTACGCCGATTTCGAGGACAGCGCCTTTGGGGATGGGTCCGCCGCCGAGGCCGCTGAGGAGGTGGGTGGAGGCGCTGCCGGCGAGTTTGGGGATTGCGATGCCGCCTTGGACGCAGAGGTAGCAGCGGGCGCCGTTGGTGAGTGGGCCTAATTGAATGGTTTGGCCGGGGGCGATGGTGTGGATTTCGTAGGGGGCTAGAGCGGATGGCGTGGCGCCGGTGAGGGCGATTGTCGCGCCATCGGGGAAGAGGTAGGTTCCGCCGAGGAGGGTGGTTTCGAGGGCGGGGGTGTTGGCGGGGTTGCCGAGTAGCAGGTTGCCGAGACGGAGGGCGAGAGGGTCGGCGGCGCCGGCGCGGGAGACGCCGTCGATACCGTGGCCGGGGCGGCCGAGGTCCTGGACGGTGGTGAGGAGGCCGGGCGATTGGACGAGGAGGGTCATGCGGGTTGGAAGGTGACCGTGTCGCCGGGTTGGAGGAGGCTCATGGGTTCGTTGGCGGGGTTAAAAAGCTCGATTGCGGTGTGGCCGATGAGTTGCCAGCCGCCGGGCGTGGCGGCGGGGTAGATGCCGGTTTGGCTGCCGGCGATGCCGAGGCTGCCGGCGGGGACGAGTTTGCGCGGGGCGGGGAGGCGGGGCGTGTGGAGGGCGGCGGGGAGGCCTTCGAGATAGGCGAAGCCGGGGACGAAGCCGAGGAAGGCGACGGTGTAGCGGGCGGCGGCGTGGAGTTCGATGACGCGTTCGGGGGAGATATTGTGGTGGCTTGCGAGGGAGGCGAGATCGGGGCCGTTGTAGTTGACGGGGATGAGGTGGTGGCGGCCTTGTTTTGCGGGGGTGTCGGGGATTTGGCGGGCGGCCTGTTGGAGTGCCTGGTGGGTGGTGAGGATCGGGTTGAAGACGATCAGCACGGAATCGTAGGCCGGGTGGAGGTTGACGACGCCGGGGATGCGGGCGAGGGCGGGGAGATCGAGCGTGGCCGGAGGGCGGTCGAGGAAGAGAGACTGATCGCTGCCGTAACGAAACATCGATTTATGGTACGCCGTGGGGGTTGTTATTGGAATGTCATTCGGTCTTCATTCTCTGGCAGTGACGGTGATTTACGCTGATTGGGACTGGTTCGAGGAGGGACAGATGATTCGATTTGTTTGGGCGGTGCTGTGTGTGGCGACGTGCGGCGCGGCGACGGTGGGGGAGACTGATCGGTTCCTGCCCCTGGCGCAGGATGGGGGCGGGTGGTCGACGCAGGTGACGGTGGTGAATCTGTCGAACAAGCCGGCGTTGGCGGTGGTGACGTTTCTGACTTGGCGCGGCTATGGCGAATCGTGGGAACCGGGATTGACGGTCTCGTCCGGCAAGATTGCGGGCAACACGGTGGACTTGGCGTTGGCGCCGGGGGCGACGGGAGTGATTACGACCAGCGGGAAGGCGGTGGCGCTGACTCGGGGCTTCGTGGAGGTGTTTGAGCCGTCCGGTAATCCTCTGGGCGCCAACGCCGTACTGACCTACAGGGAGGGCGAGCGGGTGGTGCAGAGTCTCCCGGTGGCGCTGGCGCCGGCGCATGAGCGGCGGTCCACGGTGCTGCTGGACCTGACGGATGCGTTGGTGCGACCCGAATTTGTTTGGGTGACGATGACGACAACGGCAACGTTGGATTTCGTGTTCCGCAATCTGGCGGGCGAGATTGTCCTTCGCGACCAGATCTACTTCGACAACAAGCTGCAGGTTTCGGCGGATGTGAGGGAGACCTGGCCGCAGCTTGCCGGTTTTCGGGGAACGGTGGAGTGGACGGTTACGTTCCCCGGGGCCGACCGGTACGAATACCGATTCCTCTCCGGGCTGTGCGTGTTGGCGCGGCCGGGGCAGCCGTGGGCCGTTTTGAGCGGCATGACACTTCCGTCCGATCAGGCCTCCATCAGTCCGTATTGAATCGTGCGGGCCCTTTGTGGGACGCTGGAGCGTCGAAGGGTAGGGTCTCACGATGCGATTGTTGCTGCTGCTATTGGTTGTGCTGCCGCTGTGCGCGCTGGAGCGTCCGGGGGTGGAGTTTAAAGTATTCCAGTTTCCGGCGAATCAGATTCCGCGGATTGATGGGAAGACGGACGATTGGGCGATGGTGCCCAAGTCGTATGCGATTGGCCAGGATCAGTTGAAGGACACGGTGAATAACACGCCGATGGACCGGAAGGACCTGGACGTGACGGTGAAGGTGGGGTGGGTGAAGGGGCTGAACCGGTTGTATTTCCTGTATGAAGCCTCTGATAACTACTGGGACTTCAAGCATCGCGACTTACACAATGACATATTCGAAGTGGTCGTGGACGGGGACTTATCGGGTGGTCCTTTTATCAAGACCAGTCATCCGGTGCAGGGGATCAATCCGGACGAGGCGCATTTCTCTTTTCATGGCGTTCATGCGCAAAACTACCATATTTTCACGCCGCCGCTGGATAAAGACTGGACGATGGTGTGGGGGTGCCAGCCGTGGATCAAGAGCCTGCCGTATGCCAATGCTGCTTACGATTTTAAGTTTAAGCCGGGGGAGCCGGGTAAGTTAGTGCTGGAGTTCTTTATTACTCCGTTTGACTATGCGGCGTACGAGGGGCCGGAGCGGAGTGTGGAATCGAAGCTGTGGGAGAACAAGGTGATAGGAATGTCGTGGTCGGTATTGGACTACGACGATGATGGGGAAGGGAAGAAGTATCGAGGGTTTTGGAATCTGTCGCACAAGACGTCGATGTACGGGAATGCTTCGGATCTGGTGGCGTTCCGGTTGATGCCGGTGGAGGGCGGACTGCGGCGGGCGGTGGAGGCGGAGTGGGCGTTTCAGGTTGTGGATATGGACCGGCGGCTGATTGCGTTTCAGGACCTGTCGTATGGGCCGGTGACGTCATGGCTGTGGGATTTTGGGGATGGAAAGACGTCGGCTGAGCGGCATCCGCAGCATGTGTATGCGAAGCCCGGTGAGTATGTGGTAACGCTGACCGTGGATGGGCCGAAGGGGAAGGACAGGAGGACCAAGGTATGGGACGTCGTATTGCGCTAATGGTGCTGGGGGCGATGGCGGTGATGGGGCAATTGAAACGGGGCACGCCGGAGGCGGTGGGGATGTCGGGCACGCGGCTGGCGCGGGCGTCGACGCTGCTGGCGGACGAGGTGAAGTCGGGGCGGGTGCGGGCGGCGTCGATCCTGGTGGCGCGGAACGGGAGTATCGTTTTGCACGAAGGGTTCGGGGCGAAGCCGGACGCGGTGTATCTGCTGGCATCGATTTCGAAGCCCGTGAACGCGGTGGCGCTGATGGTGCTGGTGGAGCGCGGGTTGGTTTCGTTGAACGATCCGGCGGCGAAGTATCTGCCGGAGTTGCAGGGCGGGGAGCGCGGGTTGATCCGGGTGCGGGATCTGTTGTCGCATACGTCGGGGCTGCCGGATATGCTGCCGCAGAACACGGAGTTGCGGCGGGCGCATGCGCCGTTGAGCGACTTTGTGAAGGGCACGTTTACGACGCCATTGCTGTACAAGCCGCGGACCGATTTCAGCTATCAGAGCATGGGCACGTTGCTGGCCGGGGAGATCGTGGAGCGGGTGACGGGGGCGCGGTTGCGGGAGTTCCACAAGAAGGAAATCTTCGATGTGTTGGGGATGAAGGATTCGTCGCTGGGGCTGGGCGGGCGGCAGATTGAAGACACGGTTTTGTGCCAGACGGGGCTGGGGGCGGATGTGGAACGGTTTGGTCCGAATACGCCATATTGGCGCGACATGGGACACCCGTGGGGCGGGATGCATTCGACGGTGACGGACCTGGCGATTCTAATGCAGACGTTCCTGAACGGCGGTCAATTCGCGGGGAAACGGCTATTGAGTCCGGCGACGGTGGCGCGGATGACGAGCGACCAGAACACGGCGATCGGCAAGCCGTGGGGGCTGGGCTGGGGCCTGGCGACGAGCCCGGTGTGGGTGTACTGCGGGGATTTGGTTTCAGCCGGTACGTTTGGCCATTCCGGGGCTACCGGCACGGTTGTATGGGCGGATCCGGCAAGCCAGGTGGTGACGGTGATCCTGACGACGCGGGCGACTTCGGAAGATGACGGACGGCTGTTGCGGACGGTGTCGAACGCGGTGGCGGCGTCGGTGATGAAATAGCCGCGCGGTTACTCTTCGAAGGGGAATTTGCGGATCATGTTCAGGCAGGCCGAGAGGGCCGAAAGACG
Source organism: Candidatus Sulfopaludibacter sp. SbA3 (assembly GCA_945860645.1). Classification (GTDB taxonomy): domain Bacteria; phylum Acidobacteriota; class Terriglobia; order Bryobacterales; family Bryobacteraceae. The sequence continues at coordinate 4,265 of CAMATG010000508.1, forward strand.
GTTGTTGCCCCAGCCGATTGGAACGACGGGCGCGGTCTTCTGGTAGAGCGGCTGGTTGGCGCGGGCGACGAACTTCATGGCCGGGTCCTGCGGCGTGTGGTACTCATACAGGGCGATGAGGATCTCCTTTTCGCCGTTGGGAGTTTGCTTCATCACCGAAAAGTGTTCCAGCTTGGCGAGTTGTTCGAGTTCGTCCTGCTGCGCGAATGACCAGTCTGACAATCGATTTCTCCAGACTCTTATAGTATCTTGCGGCGGAGGAGGGCGCAGAGGGAAAGACCGCCCAGGCCGAGGACCCAAGAGGCGGGTTCCGGGGTAAAGACTTCGCCGGTATAAGACGTGGAGGCGTTGAGGATGTTGTTGGACCAGGACTGGCCACTCGCGGGGAAGTTGAAGCTGGAGCCCGGAAAGCCGTTGATGAACTCAACGGTGAAGGCGACATCAATGGCGCCGCGGGAGATGAAGCCGCCGGGAGCAACGCTATCGACATTGGCGCGGCAGATCGCACCGATAATGCCGGACGCGCAGGTCCCGCTTTCATCGACATCGGCCCCGTAGCTGAGCGTGACGCCGCCGATGAAGCTGGTGAGATTCCAGGCGATGGTGCGGTTGCCGCCGGTGCCTTCGCCGAGAGCGGCGGAGGTTTGGGTAGCGCCGGCGCCGCCGTCATTCAAGGCGTAAGCGCCCCAGGTCACATAGCCCGGACCGCTATTGGTGAGATCGTAAATCAGATTGTTGCCTAGAGTGACAGAGAGCTGGGTGAGTTTCAGTTCGCCGGAGGGGTCAACGAACTGGAAGTCGAAGAAGTCGGCCGAATTGGCACCGAGGCCGGCGACCGGTGTCCAGGTGAAGTTCAACGTGAACGGGACGGCGGCGAGTGGGGCGGCGCACATGGCCAGGAAACAGAATACGCGGCAAAGGTTCATACTAGCTGCTTTCTAGTGTAGTGCTTCAAAAGTAGTAACGAATATCTGACCGGCGGCGTCCGTATACTGGAGGAGCCGGTTGCC
>CAMATG010000509.1 GCA_945860645.1 Candidatus Sulfopaludibacter sp. SbA3
CGATAGGATCAAATCATGCGCCTTCTCTTTCTCACTCTCTGCTTCGCGGCTGGCCTGGCCGCGCAGCAGCCGAATACAGTGACTGCGAACGTCTCCCTTTCGCAGACCATCACCACGGGAACCGCTGTGTTCTTTGTGCAGTTTCTGGACGCCAGTTCGTCGTCGACGGTCGATTCTGCGGTGGCGGCGCTGACTTCGGCGGGCGTGACGGCGTCGGATCTGGTGGATGTTGCCGTGGAGCTGAACCAGGGCTTTGTCGTGTCGACGTACAACTTCAAGCTGCGCGTAGCGTCGGGACAACTTGGTGCGACGCGGGATAAGTTCATCGCCATTCAGCGGACGCTGGCGAACTCGCAGACGCAGGCGATCGGCTGGTCGAGTTCGGTGATTCCGACCGACGACGAGATCTCGATTCATGTTGAAACGGTCGATGAACGTGAGCGTGACCACCATCAGGAGGAGGCCGTAAAGTCGCCAGCGAATGTTGGTCATTTCACAGCCGGCAGGTGGTAGCCGTTCTTCAGCGTTTGGATGCGATAGAGGCTGCCGCCGGCGGTTATGTAGAGGGTTTTCGATTCTGCGCCACGGCCGAAGCCGACGTTGGTGGGGCGTTCGGGCGTGGGGAGATAGGCAAGTTCCTGACCGGTGGGCGAGTAGACGTTGACGCCGTAGCGCTTCTCGTTGCGGACAGCGACGAAGAGGTTGCCTTCGGCGTCGCAGACCAGGCCATCGGGGCCGTCTTCGGGGGCGTAATTGACGAGTTGTTTGCGGAAGGTTGCAGTGCCGTTGGGGGCCAAATCGTAGGCGTTCAGCTCCATGCGGCCTTTGCGCGCCGGGGCGCCTTTGGGCAGGACGTCGAAGCCCATGTGGCCGTCGTCATTGGTGACGACGTAGAGCGTTTTTTGATCGGGCGAGATGGCGACGCCGTTGGGCTTGCCGGCGTCGGTGATGATGCGGTGGACCTTGCCATCGGGATCCAGGCGATAGACGGCCATCACGGGCTGTTCGATGGGCTCCCAGCCGAGGTAGCGGGGATCGGAAAAATAGATGCGGCCGCGCTCGTCGATGGCGACATCGTTGGGGCTATTGAAGGGTCGGCCATTGAAGCGCCCGGCGAGGATGGTGGCTTTGCCGGTGGCCATGTCGGTGCGGGTGATGCGGCGGCCGCCGTAATCGGCTCCTTCGGCGGCGATGAGCCGGCCAAGGGCGTCGAATTTCAGGCCGTTCGACATGCCGCTGGGTGAGCGGAAGACGGTGGTTTTGCTGGTCTTTGGATCGAAACGCAGGATGTGGCCGGCCTGCATGTTGGTTTCAGTGGTGAAGGTGATGTCGCTGAAGTACATCGTGCCGTCGGGCGCGGCGGTGACGCCTTCGGTCAAATGGCCGCCCTCGTAGAGTTTCTCGAGCTTGGCTCCGGGGGCGAAGATTTGCGCGGCCAACTGGGCGGCGGTGAATACGATCGGCAACAGTGCGGATGTTTTCATGTTGGGTGCGATATTATCACGGGACCTATGAAAGCATGGCGATTCTACGGATTTAATGATTTGCGGTTGGACGAGGTGCCGATGCCGGCGTTGAAGCCGCGGCATGTACTGGCGCAGGTGCTCGTGGTGCAACCCAGCGTGACGGAGGCGCAACTGGCGGCGGGCGTGCGGACGCTGGCGTTTGAGCGCATTAAGAAGCGCCTGGAGACGGAGGCGCCGGTACAGCTGTTCGGGCACGAGTTCTGTGTGCGGATTGTGGAAGTGGGCGCGGGGGTGACGCGTTTCAAAGTGGGCGATCGGGTGGCGGCGCGCGCGAAACTGCCGTGCGAGAGCTGTCCGTTGTGCGATACCGGGCGCGGGCATCTGTGCCGGAAGGGACCGATTATCGGCTTTCAACTGCCGGGGTGTTTTGCGGAATACGCCATTCTGCCGGAGATCGCTTTGACGCTGGTGGATGACCGGATTAGCGATAGCGAGGCGGCGTGCTTGCAATCGTTGAGTGACAGCGTGGCGTCGGTGGAAACGGCGGAAATCAAGATCGGCAATTCGGTGGCGTTTCTGGGGCAGGGAAGCATGGGGCTGGAGTGCATGCAGATTGCGCGAGTGAGCGGGGCGGGGAAGATTATCACCGTGGATGTGCGGGATGAGGCGTGCGCGATGTCGCTTGAACTGGGTGCCGACTATGCCATCAACGCGACGAAGGAGGACCCGGTGGCACGGATCCGGGAGTTGACCGATGGCAATGGCGCCGACATTGTGTTTGAGTGCGCGGGGGGAAGCCCAACGCAGGGGATGGCGGGCACGAAAAGCGTGACGCAGGCGATGGACGCGGTGCGAAGCGGTGGGAAGATCATCGGCGTGTCGTGGTTTGGTTCGCCGTTTGAGTTAGACGTCGACTTACTGCGGGAGCGGAGCTTGCGATACATGTTCCCCGACATCAGCACGCTGGAGCATTTGCAGCACACGGTGAGCCTGGTGGCGGCGGGGCGGGTGCGGTTGAAGCCAACGATTACGCATATTCTGGAGGGGATCGAAAACGTGCCGAAAGCATTGGAAATTACGGCGAACAAGGGTAAGTTCAAGGCCATTAACCCGGCCCAGGTGAGGATGGCTGTATGAGCCCGCGCGACCGGTTTTTGAAATATGGCGCGGGGCCTGTGTCCGATGCGCTGGACAAGGGCGGGGCGATGGACCACGGCATTCGGCCGTGGTCGGCGGTGGCGAAGATGGCCGGGCCTGCGTACACGGTGCAGGTGCATACGGCCGACATTCTGATGGTGAGCAAGGCGCTTGCGGAGTGCCCGGCGGGGCATGTGCTGGTGATCGATGGGCACGGGGAGAAGAACACGGCGCTGTGGGGCGGGTTGACGACGTTTTCCGCGTATCGGAAGAAGCTGGCCGGGATTGTGATCGATGGCGCGATCCGGGATTTGGCGGATATTCGCGGGAGTAAGTTGCCGGTGTTTGCGCGGGCCGTTGTGGCCAATGCGGGCGGCGCGGAATATGCCGGGAAGCTGCAGGTGCCGGTGAGTTGCGGCGGACAGGTCGTTCAGCCGGGCGATTGGCTGGTAGGCGATGACGATGGCGTAGTGGTGATTCCAGTGGGGAGACTGGAGGAGGTTTTGGATAAGGCCGGAAGGATTGTGGAGGTGGAGAAGGTGATTGCGAAGGCGATCCGGAATGGGGTGGACGTGGCGGCGTTGTTGAAGATTGACGAGAAGCTGGCGAAGAAGGCGGGTGAGGTGTTTGTACCGCAGTTACAGGTGGAAAAGGGAACGGGCTGACGGCCACGTCCCCTCTCGAATTGCCTAGCGCTGGGCCGCGCCGCCGCGGCCCATGATGGGCCATACGTCGACGATGTCGTTGCCTTTGGCGATGTAGTAGCGGTCGTAGCAGTTGGTGGACATGTCGAGGTTGGAGCAGTAGATCTCGACGCGGTCGCCGACCTTGATTTCGCCGCCGCCGTCCTTCCAGCGGAGCAGGCCGTATTCGGCACCCTGCTTGTCGACCTGCAGCCAGCTTTGCCCCTTCACTTCATCGGTGAGCTGGGCCATGGCCTTGTTGCCATAGTCGGTGGTGACCTGGCCGGCGTGGTGCTTGGAATCGACCGTGGTCAGAACCGACATGGAGTTTTCAAAGTCCGTGTAGACCTTGTCGTTCGTCTTGCCGCCGACCTTGCGATACACCGAATCCATGAAGACGTAGGAGCCGCATTCGAGTTCCGTGAGGCCCAACTCGTGGTCCATGTTGTAGGTGCCTGTGGAGCCGCCGGAGACGATCTTAACTTCCATACCAGCCTTCTTGCTGAGGGCGACGGTTTCGTTGACCCCGGCGAGATCTTCCGCCGACTTCTTGCGGCGCGCTTCCCAGCCATGGGTGTGCGAAGCGTAGCCGGAGTAGGCCATGTAGCCTTCAAAACTGATGTTCTTCGAGGTGGCGATTTTCTGGGCGAGGTCGAGCGCGGGCTTACCATTGGCGATGCCCTGGCGGGTGAGGCCGGCATACACGCTGACAGCCACGCGGGCCTTTACCTTCGCGGCCGCGGCGGCTTCCTGCACACGGGCGGCGACGTCATGATCGTCGACGACGAACATGAAGGTCGGGTCCTTCTTCGTAAGCGCGATGGCGCGCAGAAGGTTGTTGTAGCTGGCCGGCTGCTTGGTCCAGAGAACACCTTTGATGCCGCCGTTGGACATGAGTTCGGATTCGGCGATGGTGGCGGCGGTGATGCCGATGGCGCCCAGGGCGACCTGCCGCTTGGCAACGTCGACGCTCTTGTGGACCTTGACGTGGGGGCGCAGATAGATGGGCGCCTTCTTGGCATAATCGGCCATCGTCTTCAGGTTCTTCTCGAAGAGATCGATGTCGACGACCATGCACGGCGTCGGCAGCATGTCTTTCGTCATGCCCGTGAAATTCTTCTTGGCGATGCGCTGCTCGAACTCCGCATAGGGGAAGGTCTTAGGATTGGCGCGGGAAACGGTGGTAGCCAACAGCGCGCTAGCGCTGGCGGTGAGGAACTGGCGGCGTGAATTCATAACGGCGATCTCCTGATTGGGAATACGACTCTGCCGGACATGGGAATTAGTGAGAGGATATCGCGGATACGCCAGGGTTAACAAGCTTTGAGAATATTTTGAACACGAACCCCGCACCGCGACTCTCCCGTAAGGACCGTGTTTACAAGGAACCGAACATCCCTCGCGATAGGATCAAATCATGCGCTTTGTCTTTCTCACTCTCGCTCTCGCGGCTGGCCTCGCCGCGCAGCAGCCGAATACAGTGACCGCGAACGTCTCCCTTTCGCAGACCATCACCACGGGAACCGCTGTGTTCTTCGTGCAGTTTCTGGACGCCAGTTCGTCGTCCACGGTCGATTCGGCGGTGGCGGCGCTTACTTCGGCGGGCGTGACGGCGGCGGACCTGGTGGATGTTGCCGTGGAGCTGAACCAGGGCTTTGTGGTGACGACGTACAACTTCAAGCTGCGCGTGGCGTCGGGACAACTTGGTGCGACGCGGGATAAGTTCATCGCCATTCAGCGGACTCTGGCGAATTCGCAGACGCAGGCGATCGGGTGGTCGAGTTCGGTGATTCCGACGGACGACGAAATCTCGACGGCGCTGCAGCAGGCGCTGCCGAATTTGTTGGCGTTGGCGAAGACACGGGCGGGCGCACTGGCGGCAGCGATGAATGCGTCGTTGGGGGCGGTGGTTACGCTGACGGCGCCGACGATTGAACCGACGGGGGCGACGGTGACGGTGTCGCTCGCGGCACCGTAT
>CAMATG010000510.1 GCA_945860645.1 Candidatus Sulfopaludibacter sp. SbA3
CCGGCCCATCGCCTACACCCCGCACGTCACGCTCGGCCCGCCGTTCCTCGAATGCGGCAAGACCGAATTCCGCATGCCCGGCACCTTGTCGATGACGTATCCAACAGACTTCGCCGGCCCCAACGGCTATCTGCCCCTGGGCGCGAAATTCGATTGGCCCCACGCCCCGCGCCGCGATGGCAAGGGCACCGTCGACATGCGCCGCCTGCAGAACGTAAAGGCGTCGGCAGCCTTCAGCACGCACCTGCTGGACCCCCACCGGGACCGCGCTTGGTTCCACGCCTGGTCGCCGTCATCCAAGCTTCTGTTCGGCTACGAATGGAAGCGGACAGACTTCCCGTGGATGGGCATTTGGGAGGAGAATCACTCCCGCGCCACCGCGCCCTGGAACAGCCGGACGCTCACACGCGGAATGGAGTTCGGCGCCTCGCCTTTCCCGGAAAGCCGCAAGGCGATGATCGAACGCCGCGAACTCTTCGGCGTCCCCGGCTACCGCTGGCTCCCGGCCAAGTCGAAAATTACTGTGCAATACTCCGCCTTCGCGCGCCAAGCCGACTCGATCCCCGAGGACTACTAACCCAACCCCGCAGCGATACCCCCAACGGGGACAGCCGCGGGCCGCAGGCCGGCTGTCCCCGAGACGCCACACCCGCCCGCAAACGCCGTACCTGAAGCCCCCCCCCAAGGAGAAACCACCCCATGAAACTCGCCGCCCTCCTCGTCCTCGGCGCCCTCGCGGCCATGCCGCAGCAGCTCGTCCTCCGCGCCGCCCGCCTCTTCGACGGCCGCTCGGAGACCCTGCAGTCACCGGGCTTAGTGGTGATCGAAGACGGTCGCATCACCGGCGTCGGCCCCTCCGCGGTACTCAAACCCAACGGCAAAGTCATCGACTTGGGCGACGCGACGCTCCTCCCCGGCTTCATGGACGCCCACGTCCACCTGACCGGCGAAATGGGGCTCGACAGCCGCCAGGGCATCATCGATGGCCAGGCCCGCACCGCCGCCGAAACCGCGCTGCTGGCAACTAAATATCTCCGCGTCACCCTGCACGCCGGCTTCACCACCGTCCGGAATCTCGGCGCGGAGGACTTCGTCGATGTCGCCCTGCGCAACGCCATCAACCGCGGCGCCATCGAAGGCCCGCGCATCCTCGCCGCGTCGAAGAGCCTCGGCTCCCTCGGCGGCCACTGCGATGGAATGAATGGCGTCGCGCCGGACTTCTTTGGCCGCTAACCGGATTGGAAGGATGGCGTCGTTAACGGCGCCGAAAGCGCCCGCCAGGCCGTGCGCTACAACGTGAAGTACGGCGCCGATGTCATCAAGGTGTGCGCCACCGGCGGCGTGCTCAGCCGCAATAACGACGTGGACTCTCCCCAGCTCACCCAGGTGGAACTGGACTCCATCATCGACGAAGCCCACGCCAAGGGGAAGAAGGTAGCCGCCCACGCCCACGGCGCAACGGGCGCCAAACGCGCCGTCCGCGCCGGCATCGATTCCATCGAACACGGCAGCTTCCTCGACGAAGAGGCGCTGACGTTGATGAAGGAAAAAGGGACGTTCTATGTGCCCACGCTCCACGCCCTGTGGAGCCTGGAAGAGGCGCAGAAGAAGGGCAGCGTCATGGACCCGCGCACGAAGGCGAAGATGGCCATGGCCGGCCGCCGCATCGGCGAGACCTTCCGCAGCGCCGCCGCCCGCGGCATCCGCATCGCCTTCGGAACGGACGCTGGCGTGGGCATCCACGGCACCAACGCCGAGGAGTTCGTACTGATGGTGAAAGGTGGCCTGAAGCCCATCGACGCCCTCCGCGCGGCGACCTCGGTGGACGCCGAACTGTTCGGTATCGCGAGCGAAGTAGGAACCCTCGAAACCGGCAGGATCGCCGACATCGTCGCCATCCCCGGCAACCCGGTGGAAGACATCACCAAGACCCGCAGCGTGTTCTTCGTGATGAAAGACGGCAAGGTGGTGAAGAATACTCGGTAGGCCGATTTGCGCGGCCCTTTTCATTCTCGCCACGGCGAGCGGGGCCGATTTGAAGGGCAAGCTGCAACAGCATTTTGACGAAGCGTGCCGGGGCAACAAGTTCATGGGCGCCGTCTCCGTTTCCGCTGGCGACACTGTCGTGTTCTCCGCCGCCTGCGGCCTGGCGGAGCTCGAGTGGTCCACGAAGAACACCGTCGATACGCGGTTTCGCATCGGCTCGATCACGAAGGAACTGACGGCGGGCGCGGTGCTTCTGCTGCACCAGGAAAAGAAGTTCTCGCTTGACGATTCGATCGGCAAACACGTCCCCAACCTGCCCGCCGCGTGGCAATCCGCGACGATCCACCAATTGCTCACCCACACGTCCGGCGTGCCGATCTATACGGCTTCCCCGGACTACACGCGCTTCAACCCCGAACTGACGCGTTGGGAAAAGCTCGGCGCGGAGCCCCGGGAACTTCTGCAATTGGTGGCGGACCGCCCACTGATGTACCCGCACGGCTCCAAGTTCGCCTACAACAATTCGGGCTACATTCTGCTCGGCATGCTCATCGAAGCGGCGTCCGGCGTCGCCTACGACAGGTTCGTCGAAGAGCGCATCTTTGCCCGGCTCGGCATGACGGACTCCGGCTTCGACGCGACCGGCAGGATCGTGCCCAAGCGGGCGGCCGGGTACAGGGTGACGCCCGATGGCCTGCGGAAGGCCGCCTTTGTCGACGCGACCACCGCGTGGTCCGCCGGCGGGTTCTACTCCACCGTTGCCGATCTGACGCGATGGGCCCAGTCGCTCACGCGCCATACGCTGCTGACTGCAGATTCGACGGCCCGGATGTTCGCCGTCTACCCGAACGCCGTCTCACGGGATCCCCAGGGCAAGGCGGCCAATTACGGCTATGGCGTGGTTCTCGTCGAGCGGTTCGATCAGCCGCTGCACTACCACGGAGGCGGCATCAGCGGCTTCAACTCCGTGCTGCAACACTATCCCGCCGCCGGCCTGACCCTCGCCGTGCTGTCCAACCAGGACTCGAGCGAAGTGACCACCTGGACCCTCGGCGACGGGCTGGCGAAGCTCTGGTTTGCCGAGCGGCCGTAGTTCTTGAACACGTTCAAAAAAGAACTTGACCGCACTCGCTTTCGCGCCTATTCTTTTTTTGAACACGTTCAACTGAACATGTTCAACAACAGAAAGCGGGACGATATGTACATCCTCCACACGTATTTGCTGTACCTCACCATCTCTATCGGGATCACCATCTGGGTGGCCCGCACACTGCACGCCAACGGCCGCACGTTTCTGCTCGATGCTTTCAACGGCAACGAGGCCCTCGCCGACTCGGTGAATCATCTCCTCGTCGTCGGGTTCTACCTGCTCAACCTCGGCTGGATCATCTTCACGCTGCGCACGCACAGCGATGTCGAAACCGGCCGGTCCCTCATGGAACTGGTCAGCGACAAAGTCGGCTTCGTGCTGATCGTGCTGGGCATCATGCACTTCGCCAACATCCTGGTCTTCAGCCGCATGCGCCGCCGCGCGCTGGACCGCCTGCCTTCGGCTCCCCCGCCCGTCCCGCCCACCGGTAACTGGGGTCCGGCCCGATGACTCGGCTCCGGCTTTACTACGACGCGCGGTGCGGCCTATGCACCGCGCTGGTGGCCTGGCTCGGCCGCCAGCGCCAGCTGGTCCCGATCGACTGCGCCCCGAAGCCGCCTGGCCAAACCGACCTCGCCGTGCTCTCTGACTCGGGCGACGTCTGGACCGGCGACTCGGCCTGGCTCATCGTCCTCTGGGCACTCGACGATTACCGCGACTGGTCCTACCGCCTGGCCCGTCCGGAACTTCTGCCGCTGGCGCGGCAGGCGTTCGCTACACTATCGAAGAACCGCGCGACGCTCTCCGAATGGCTGGGCCTGCGCGGCGGCGATGAAGAACTCGCCGCCAGGGTGCGCGATGTTTCATTACCGGGGTGTTCGTTATGAGAGAAAAGAAGTCGGCGGAGACGCGGGCGAAGATTTTGGAAGCCGCGCTGGAGCTGTTCCGCGAAAAGGGCTTTGCCGAAACCAGCATGCGCGAAGTGGCCAACCGGGCCAAGGTCGCCACTGGCCTCGCGTACTATTACTTCGCGTCCAAAGACGTCATCGTCCACGACTTCTACCAGAAGGCCAAGAGCGACTTGGCGCCGCTGCTCGACGCCGCGCAAAAGGGCAAGAAGCTGGAGGCGCGGTTGGCGGCCATTATCCAGGTAAAGTTCAAATACTTCGAGCCCAATCGAAAATTCCTGGGCGCGCTGATGGGCCACGCGGCCGATCCGGCGAATCCGCTGTCGCCCTTCGCGCCTGAATCGAAGGAGGTCCGGGAACAGGACCTGGCGCAGTTCGAACGCGCGCTGGCGGAAACCGAAACCTCTGTCCCGGCCGACATGGCGGCGCACCTGCCCAAGATCCTCTGGATGTACCAGATGGGGCTGATCCTGTTCTGGATCTACGACCGCTCCGAGGGCCAGGCGCGCACAGCCAAACTGCTCGACGCGAGCGTCCGCATGGTGGGCGTGCTGATCCGCCTGGGCAGCCTGCCGCTGATGAAGCCGGCGCGCAAGACGGTGTTGGAACTGGTGGAGATTTTGGAGGGCTAGCCGAGGATCCCGGCCAGCTGCGCGGGCTCCATGTTGCCACCGGTGACGATGATGCCAATCCGGCGGCACTCCTTCGGGAGCTTGCCGTGAATGACGGCGGCCACCGGGACGGCGCCGCTGGGCTCCACCACCAGATGGACCTTGGTCGCCAGCCAGCGCACGGCGGCGCGGATCTCGTCCTCGCTCACCAGCGCGACCGCTTCCAGGTGGTCCTTCATGATCGGGAACGTGAGCTTGCCGGGCGCGGGGGAGCGGAGGCCATCGGCGATGGTGTCCGACGGCGGGATTTCCACGCGTTCGCCGGCTTGGAACGACAGCCAGGTATCGTTCGCGATCTCCGGTTCGCCGCCGAAGAGGCGCGTTTGCGGGCTCATGTGGCGAGTGATGAGGCAGCAGCCCGACATCAAGCCGCCGCCGCCGAGCGGGGCGATCAGCGCGTCGAGGTCCGGGACCTCTTCCAACAGTTCCATTGCCGCCGTGCCCTGGCCGGTGATGGTGAGCATGTGGTCGAAGGGCGGGATGATGGTCGCGCCAGTGTCGGCCGCGAGCGCTTTGCAGATGGCTTCGCGGTCCTCGGTGAGGCGGTTGTAGCTGATGATCTCGGCGCCGAAGGAGGCGGTGTTATCCACCTTCACTTTCGGGGCGTC
>CAMATG010000511.1 GCA_945860645.1 Candidatus Sulfopaludibacter sp. SbA3
CGCCTCGTCCAACCCGTCGATCCGCACCACCCGCACCGTCCGGTCCACCGGGCCATCCGGATTCCGCCCCACCACCACGCGCCCATCGGCCAACTGCATCCGCCGGTTCATATTGAAATCGCAAGTGCCCGTCCCCGCGCCCACCCGCACCGGCCGCAGGTTCTGCTGCGCCTGCCACACGGCGCCGGCAATCTGCAGCGGCAGCCCGTTCAGGTATTCCAGGATCATGTCCCGGCCCTCGGTAATCACGGGAATCCGGAACGTGTTCGGGCCGGAATGGGTGTGGGTGCACGAGAGTCGAACACACTCGACCGGCAAGCCGGTCAGCGAAACGATGGCGTCCAGAATCCGCTTCGTCCACTCCGGATCGAACCCAATGGAGTCGACGTCGACAATCGCCACGGTCTGCCGCGCGTCCTCAAAAACAAGCGCCGTCGCATAAAACGGCAGGTCGGAACCAAGCCCACGTTGATGCGTCTGCGCGCCCCAGCCGCCCTGCGGCGTCCCGGGAGCGGGAGTGATGTCGGTGCGGCCCGTGCCCGCCTTCAGTTCATGCATGATCTATTCTCTCCTCCTCCGGCAGCCATAGCCAAAGGGCGCCCACGCCCAGCGGTTGCAACGTCACCAGCACCACAAACACCAGGAAATAGTCGCCACTCCCGCTCAAATACCCCACCAGCGTGTTGAACAGAATCCCGCCCAATGCGCCCGCCGAACCGGCGAACCCGTGTACCGTCGCCACCTCGTTGGGCGGAAATCCATCAGCGGGAACAGCGTGCAAATTACTCGCCCAAACTCCCACGCCAAACGTGCACAGGCTGACCGACAACAGGATCCCCACCGCGCCCGACGCCGCCTGCAAACACGCCCCCGCCAGAACGAATAGCGCCGCCGCGCTCATCATCAGCTTCCGCGCCTCTAACGGCCGCCGCCGCAAGCGAACCAACACGCCCGAAACATAGCCACCCGCCAGCGCGCCCAGATCATTCCACAAAAACGGGATCCAGGCCAACGCGCCCACCTGGGCCAGCGTAAAACCCTTGGCCGTCACCAGATACTCCGGCAACCAGAACAGGAAAAAGTACCCCGTCGTGTCCCCGAAGAAGCGCGTCGCCACATAGGCCAACGCCCGCCGGTTCCGCAGCAGCAACGGCAACGCCTCCCGAATCGGCAACGCCGCCGGGCCCCTCGCCACCGGCCCGTCCGCGCGGCTCGCCATCAGCCACAGCGGCAGCCAAATCAACCCGCAAAACCCCGAAATCAGAAAGGCGCTTCGCCACCCGTAATGCAGGCTCAACCAGACAACCAGCGGCGGAGCGATCAACGAACCAATCCCCGCCCCACTCGTAAAGATCCCAGCCGCCAGGCTGCGCTGCGCCGGCTGGAACCGTTCCGACACGGTCTTCACCGCTCCCGTCCAACCGCCCGGCTCAAACACCCCCAGCAGGAACCGGTACGCCACCAGGCTGAAGAACCCCGTAATGGCCGCGTGCAGCATGCAGACGGCCGACCACAACCCGACGAACAGACTCAGCCCGGTCCGCGAACCAACCCGGTCCAGCACCAGCCCCGATCCCAGATACATCACGCCATACGCCAGCAAAAACGCGTTCACCGCCGCGGCATAGTCGACAAGCGAAAGCTGAAACTCCGCGCGAATCACGGGGCTCAATAGCGACAGCACAACCCGGTCCAGGTAGTTCAGCAAAATCATAAAGAACAGCAGGATCGCAATCACCCATTGCTGCCGCGAAAAGGACGTGGAACTATCCGAAGTTGCCATAAGCCGCTTTCTTTGAAACAACAGACAGCATCCCACGAATGCACATGCGCTAGCCTTTTCAAATGGATTCCAAGCTGTCGCGCCGCCAGTTTCTCGCCACCGCCCTCGGCGCCGGCGCCGCGCCAAACTCCCGCCCCAACTTCCTGTTCATCATGGCCGACGACCTCGGCCACGCCGACCTCTCCTGCTACGGCCGCCGCGACTACGCCACCCCGAACATCGATCGCCTCGCCACCCAAGGCATCCGGTTCACCCAGGCCTACGCCAACGCCTGCGTCTGCTCCCCCACTCGCACCGCGCTCATCACCGGCCGCTGGCAGCAACGCCTGCCCGTTGGCCTCGAAGAACCCCTCGCCATGTCCCGCCGCGATGTCAGCCCCGGTCTGCCACCGGAACACCCCACGCTCCCTTCCCTACTCCGCAACGCCGGCTATCACACGGCTCTCGTCGGCAAATGGCACCTTGGCTGGCGGCCCAGATTCAGCCCACTCAAAAGCGGCTACGAAACCTTCTGGGGCTACCAAAGCGGCGGCATCGATTACTTCACCCACAAGTCCGGCCCGCCCAGCACGGACACGAGCGACCTCTGGGACAACGACACCCGCATCGAACAACCCGGCTACCTCACTGATCTCCTCGCCAACAAAGCCATCTCCCTCCTCGATCAGTATTCGAAATCCCGCCAGCCCTTCCTCCTCAGCCTTCACTTCAACGCGCCCCACTGGCCCTGGGAAGGCCCCGGCGACGAAGCCGAGTCGAAAACCCTGAAATCGCTTCTCCACTTCGATGGCGGCTCCACCGCCACCTACACCCGCATGATGCGGCAGCTGGATCTACAGGTCGGCCGCGTTCTCCAAACCCTCGCCCGCACCGGCCTCGACAAAAACACCGTCGTCGTTTTCACCAGCGATAACGGCGGCGAACGTTTCTCCGACAATTGGCCCTTCAGCGGCCGAAAAGCTGAACTCCTCGAAGGCGGCATCCGCGTCCCGGCCATCGTGCGCTGGCCCAGCAAAATTCCCGCCGGCCGCACCACCGCCCAGGTCGCCATCTCCATGGACTGGATGCCCACGTTTCTGAAACTCGCCGGCGTGCCCCTCGCCTCGTCCCATCCGCTGGATGGCATCGACCTCTCCCCCTTCCTGCTCGCCGCCGCGCCGCCAATCCCCAGAAAACTCTTCTGGCGCCATCGCTACAATTCCCAACGCGCCATGCGCGACGGCGACATGAAGTGGCTCAGCATCAACGGCAACACATTCCTCTTCAACCTCGCGCAAGATCCAATGGAAAAGGCCAACCGCAAGGACCAGGAACCGGCCACCCACGCCCGCATGGAGAAGGAGTTCGCGGCGTGGAACCGGACGATGCTCCCGGAGGATCCGGCCGCCTACACCTACGGTTTCCCTCCGGACGAATTGGCGGATCGCTATAAGAACCAATAGATGGAACCGTAACCCGCGCAAACTCGTCCAACAGGTATGAACGCTACCGCTGAGACAAGCGCTGAGCACACGGCGCTCCTGAACGAATACCGAATCGCGCTGCGGCTATGGACCGAAGCCCGCGCGCTGTATCACCACGACACGGTGCCCGAAGTCGTCGAAGCCAACCGCATGGTGGAAAATCTGGAGTTTCGCCTCCGCGCATTCACGCTCAAATAGCAACGCGCGTGTACAGTAGTCAGAGCGGCATGCGCAGATTCGCGGCTCCCTTTCTACTATTCCTTTTGTGCGT
This sequence comes from Candidatus Sulfopaludibacter sp. SbA3, assembly GCA_945860645.1. GTDB lineage: Bacteria > Acidobacteriota > Terriglobia > Bryobacterales > Bryobacteraceae. The sequence continues at coordinate 3,518 of CAMATG010000511.1, forward strand.
CGGCTTCTATTGGAAGCTCACTCTCAGCAACGACTATACGTTTCTTGATTCCCCGGATCTGGCCAACCTCGATCTCCCCCGGCTCCAGTTTCAATCCGCCACCTGGCGTCAGTCTCACATCCCTCTCTGGGACCCGTTTCAATGGCTCGGCCAGCCGTTTCTGGGCCAAATCACAGGCCTTGCCTATCCCGCCAACTGGACCCTCGCCTGGTTTCCCGTCGATGAAACCGGCAAGCTCACGCTAAAGTCCGTGCATTGGTATCTCGTCCTGCTTCACTTCCAGGCCGCCCTGTTCGCCTACTTTCTCTGTCGCGATTGGAAACGCAGCCACGCCGCCTCCATCCTCGGAGGCCTCGTCTTTGCGCTCGGCGGCTTCCTCGGCACCACCGATTGGCCCCAGATTCTCAACGGCGTCCTCTGGCTCCCGCTCATCGTTCTCTTTCTCATGCGCGCCCTTCGCGGCCCACGCCCAGTCGCCAGCGCCGCGCTCTCCGGCGCCTTTCTTGGGCTCGCCTGGCTAAGCGGCCACCACGAAGTCCCAATCTACGCCTCCACCGTCATCGCCGCCGTGTGGCTAACGGCGCTCGCCCGCGGCCCGCGGCGCGTCGATATCATCAAACTCGCCTGCATCGCCGCCATCGCCACCGGCCTCATCGCCGCCCTGCAAATCCTCCCCGCGCAAGAGTACGCGCCCCACGTCAAACGCTGGGTCGGCATCGATAACCCCATCGCCTGGAACGAGCCTATTCCCTACTCCGTCCACCAGCATTTCACCTGGAAACCGGCGGAAATTCTCGGCATTGTCACCGCCCGCACCCCGGTCCACGTCAACCCGTTCATCGGCATCGTCGCCTTCTCCCTCGCCCTTCTCGGCGCCTATCACGGCTGGCGCCGCCTGCCGCAAGTGCGCATCTTGGTTGCCATCGCGCTCGCCGGCATCTTCCTCTCCCTCGCCGCCACCAACGTCTTCCACGGCCTGCTCTACGCCGCTCTCCCCATCTTCGGCAAGGCCCGCGTCCCCGCCCGAGCGTTAGCCCTTTTCAGCTTCGCTGTCGCCCCGCTGGTCGCCTACGGCTTCGACGCGCTCCAACGCCGCTCCAGCCCGTGGCTACGCCGCACAATCTACACCCTCGTCGCCATCACCGCCATCCTTTACCTCGCCGCCGCCATCGGCATCCGCCCCGCGGAAGCGCAAATGTTCACCGCGCTCACCGCCGCCCTGGGCGCGGTCCTGTTCGCCGCCGCCCGCGCACGAGCGATTCCCCAAGCCGCCCTCGCCATCCCCCTCACGCTTCTGATCCTCGTCGAAATCGGCAGCGTCTCCGGCGCCGAACTCGCCAGCCGCACACTACCCACCCGCGCCGGCTACATCGACAATCTCTACCGCCACACCGACCTCGTCAACTACCTGAAGGCCCAACCCCAGCCCATCCGCGTTGAAGTTGCCGACAGCGATATCCCCTACAACTTTGGGGACTGGCACGGCATCCCCGTCCTCGGCGGTTTCGCCGCCAGCGTGCCCACCAACGTGCTCCAACTCGAAAAACACAAGCCCCGGGTCCAGGACCTCCTCGGCATCAGCTACTACATCGGAAAGACTCCGCCCCGCCCCGATCTCGTCCTGCTCACCGACACCTCCAGCGGTCTCAACGTCTATCGCAACCCCGTCGCCCTCCCTCGCATCTGGACCGTCCACGCCGCCTCCCAGGTAAAGGATGCCGACGCCATCAACGCCCGG
>CAMATG010000512.1 GCA_945860645.1 Candidatus Sulfopaludibacter sp. SbA3
TTGGGGACTTGGCGTTCGGTGACGGGGAAGAGGGGCTGGCCGGATTGACGGTCCAGGAGGAAGACATGGCCGGTTTTGGAGCCGACGGCGACGGCGGGTTTGCCGAGGTGGGTGAAGAGGGTGGGCTGGCTGGCGACGTCGTAATCCCAGAGGTCGTGGTGGACGGTTTGGAAGTGCCAGAGGCGTTTGCCGGTGAGGGCGTCGAGGACGACGACGGAGTTGGCGTAGAGGTTATCGCCGGGGCGGGTGCCGCCGTAGTAATCGGGGCTGGCGGAGCCGGTGGGGACGTAGACGACGCCGGTGGCTTCGTCGGCGGAGAGGAGGCTCCAGGCGTTGGCGGCGCCGGTTTGGGGGGCTTCGATGGGATGCCAGGTCCAGCGGAGGGCGCCGGTTTTGGCGTCGAAGCCGCGGACTTCGCCGGAGGGCATGTCGGTGCGGCCGTTATCGGCGACGGAGGAGCCGACGACGACGATGCCGCGGACGACGACGGGTGGGGAGGTTTGTTGGTATTCGCCGGCTTCGCGGGGCGGGATGCGGAGGCCTTTTGTGAGATCGATGGCGGGGAAGTCCGGGCAGGGGCGTCCGGATTGGGCGTCGAGGCAGTGGAGGCGGGCATCGATGGCGCCGAAGTAGAGGCGGCCGCTCGCGTAGGCGAGGCCGCGGTTGGCGAAATCGCCGTAGGCGGCGTTGCGATTGATTTTGGCGTCGAAGGACCACTTTTCGCGGGCGGTATCGGGATCAAGGGCGATGACGCGGCCTTGGGGGGTGGAGATGTAGAGGGTTTCGTTGACGAAGAGGGGGGTGACTTCGAGGGCGGGTTTGCGGCCGCCGTTGTTGGCGGGGGTGAGGGGGTCGCCGGTGTGATAGACCCAGGCCTGGGTGAGCTGGGCGACGTTGCCGTGGTGGATTTGTTTGAGGGGGTAGTATTTGGCGCCGGACTGATCCTGGGCGGTGAGGGCGGCGGCGGTGAGGAGGAGAAACCACTTCATGAGGGGAGTTTGGCAGGGATGGAAAAAAGACGGAAGGGAATGCGGGACGAAGTGAGGAGTTTGGGGGACGAAAATCGCTATTATAAGCGCACATGGCGAAGAAACTGGTTCTGGCACTGGGTGCGCTGGTCGCGGCTGGCGTGGGGATTCATTTTGCGCTGGCGCCGTTTCGGATTGTTTTGCCGGAGGCGAAGCGGCCGGCGAAATCGATGTCGCTGCCGCAGAATTGGGACGCGGGGCAGCAGGCGGCGTTTCACCATACGGCGCAGGGGACAAAGCTGTTGCCGTGGGCGTGGTTCCAGGCGTTGGAGCAGCCATGTTTATCGTTGTGGGCTTGCGGGGACCTGGCGGATCCGGCGTATTTGACGCGGTTTGGGTTTATTCCTTCTGACGAGACGAAGGACAAGCTGCCGGTGGGGTTTGCGCGGCAGGATAACTTTCACGACCCTATTTTGAAGCGGAATTACGCGGTGGTTGGGTTCACTTGCGCGGCTTGCCATACGGGCGAGATGTTTTATGGCGGGTACGCGATCCGGATTGAGGGCGGGGTGGGGATGGCGGATTTGGGCGCGTTCCAGAAAGCCATGGGGCTGGCGCTGGTGCTGAACGATAAGATTCCGGGGCGGTACAAGCGGTTTGAGGCGCGGGTGCTGAAGGGGGAGGCGACGCCGGAGAGGAAGGCCGAGCTGCGGAAAGACCTGGACGCGTTCATGGCGCAGGCGATGCGGGAGCGCGACTACACGAAGAAGCACGGGATTTATGACAACCAGGCGGGGTTCGGGCGGACGGATGCGTTGACGCGGATTGGGAATCAGGTGTTCGCGGTGGACCTGGATTTGTTCAAGAATTTCGCGGTTTCGAATGCTCCGGTGCGGTTTCCGCAGATATGGGACGCGCCGTGGTTTGACTGGGTGCAATACAACTCGTCGATTGCCGATCCGCTGGTGCGGAACATTGGCGAGGCGCTGGGCGTGCGGGCGATGTTGAACCCGGCGGATCTGGACAATTCGGTGGACGTGGGGGCGCTGATGCAGTTGGAAACGCTGCTGGCGGGGCCGGGGCCGTTCCAGGGGTTGCAATCGCCGAAGTGGCCGGCGGTGTTTCCGGCGCTGGACGCGGACAAAGTGAAGAAGGGGGAGGCGCTCTACCGGGAGCATTGCCAGGGGTGCCATATGCCGCCGGTGAAGGAACTGCTGGCGGATAAGGGGGCGCGGTATTGGGAAGACGGGCGGTTGAAGGTGACCGATATCAACATTCAGGAGATTGGGACGGACCCCCGGGCGGCGTTGGACTACCGGAACCGGACGGCGGACAGCGGGCCGTTGGGGAAGGGGTTGCTGACGGCGGCGGAGGGGTTGGAGGCGGTGACGGGGGCGATTGCGGACCGGTTCTTCAAGCTGCAAAAGCTGACGCCGCCGGCACGGGGGGAGTGGGTGGTGCGGGATAAGTTGATTTACAAAGCGCGGCCGTTGAATGGGATCTGGGCGGTGGCGCCGTTTTTGCATAACGGGTCGGTGCCGAGTTTGTATCAGCTGTTATCCCCGAAGGCGGAGCGGCCGGAGCGGTTCTGGGCGGGGAATAAAGAGTTTGACCCGAAGGTGGTGGGGTACAAGAGCGAGGCGTTTGCGGGGGGATTTCTGTTCGACACGACGCTCGAGGGGAACAGCAACGCGGGGCATGAGTTTGCGGATGGGCCGCGCGGGAATGGCGTGATTGGGCCGTTTCTGTGCCCGGAGTGCCGGTGGGCGATTGTTGAGTATTTGAAGTCGTTATAGAGTTACGCTGGTAGGAGTGGTGACGGTACAAGAACTTGTCCGGAGGAACCGGGCCGGGGACGCGGCGGCGTTGGAAGAGCTGTTGCCGGTGATGTACGACCAACTGCGGCGGATTGCGGCACGCTACCTGAAAGAAGAGCGGCCGGGGCACACGTTGACGCCGACGGGTGTGGTGCATGAGGCGTATCTGCGGCTGGCCGGGGCGGAGATGACTTGGGAAGACCGGACGCATTTTCTGATGGTGGCATCGAGCGTGATGCGGCGGGTGCTGGTGGACCATGCGCGGAGCCGGAATCGGGATAAGCGGGGAGCGGGGGCGGCGAAGCTATCGTTGGACGACGTGCGGGAGCTGGCAGCGGATAGCCTGGCGCATCTGGTGGACCTGGACGAGGCGTTGCAGCGGTTGGAAGTTTTTGACGCGCGGAAGGCGCGGATTGTGGAGTTCATCTACTTTGGCGGGTTGACGCAGGAGGAGGCGGCGAATTCGTTGCAGGTGAGCGTGGTGACGATTCACCGCGAGTTGCGATTGGCGAAGGCGTGGCTGGAACGGGAGTTGGCCACTCCTCCTACGACGGGCGCATGAACGCGGAGCGGTGGGGCCGGATTGAGGAGTTGTTTTACCAGGCCGACGAGCTGCCGGCGGGGGAGCGGACGGCGTTTTTGGACGGGGCTTGCGGCGGGGACGGGGAGTTGCGGCGAGAGGTGGAGAGCCTGCTGGCGACGGCGGCGGCGGACCCGGGGCGGATTGAAGATTCGGTAAGCGCGGCGGCGGGGCAGATATTGGCGGCGGACCCGACGTATACGCTGCAGCGGGTGGGGCCGTATGAGGTGATCCGGACGCTGGGCGAGGGGGGGATGGGAGTTGTCTACCTGGCGCGGCGGGCGGATGAGGCGTATGAGCAGTTGGTGGCGATCAAGGTGATCCGGCCGGCGTATTCGCAGCGGGACGCGATGGCGCGGTTCCGGGCGGAGCGGCAGATACTGGCGAACCTGGTGCATCCGAATATTGCGCGGCTGTTGGACGGCGGGGTGACGCCGCAGGGGCAGCCGTACTTGGTGATGGAGTACGTGGAGGGGGAGGCGCTGGACGCCTATTGCCGGGGGCGGACGTTGCCGGTGCGGGGTGTATTGGAACTGTTCCGGGGGGTGTGCGCGGGGGTGCAGTGCGCGCATCAGAACCTGGTGGTGCATCGGGATATCAAGCCGGGGAACATTCTGGTGGACGGGGCGGGGACGCCGAAGCTGTTGGATTTTGGCGTGGCGAAGCTATTGGACGCGGGCCGCGTGGACACGGCGCCGATGACGCGGGTGATGACGCCGGAGTATGCGAGTCCGGAGCAGATATTGGGCCAGGCGGTGACGACGGCGACCGATGTGTATGGGCTGGGGGTGCTGCTGTATGAGCTGCTGAGCGGGCGGCGGCCGTACATTGCCAATACGCAGACGGCGGGGGAGTGGGAGCGGCTGGTGTGCCAGACGGACCCGCCGCGGCTGAGCACGCTGGCGGCGGTGGACGTGGACATCGAGAATATTGTGCTGAAGGCGATGCACAAGGAGCCGGGGCGGCGGTATGCGACGGCGGCGGAGTTGGCGGAGGATATTCGGCGGTATTTGACGGGGTTTCCGGTTTCGGCGCAGCCGGACAGCGTGGGGTACCGGGCGCGGAAGTTTGTGCGGCGGCACCGGACGGGGGTGGCGGCGGCGGTGGTGGCGGGGGCGTTGTTGATTGGGTTTGGGGTGGCGATGGGTGTGTTGGCGCGGCGGGCGGACCGGGAGCGGGGGCGGGCGGAACAGGTGTCGGCGTTTTTGGTGAATTTGTTTGACGCGGCGAATCCGGACCGGATGGGGAAACGGGAGCCGACGACGCGGGATTTGCTGGCGCAGGGTGTGAAGGACCTGGATAAGTTGGCGGGGCAGCCGGAGGTGCAGGCGTCGTTGTTGGACACGTTCGGGCAGGCGTATGAGACGTTGGGGGCGTGGGATGAGTCGCGGGCGCTGTTGCGACGGAGCATGGCGTTGAAGCGGAAGTTGTATCCGGGGGAGAGCCTGGAGGTGGCCGATGCGGCGAAGAATTTGGCGGAGCTATGCCGGCGGCAGTTGGATTTTGGGGAGGCGGAGGCGCTGTGCAATGAGTCGGTGCGGATCCGGATGCGGTTGTTGGGGCCGAAGGACGGGTTGACGCTGGAATCGGAGAATACGCTGGCGCTGGTGTTGCAGGGGATGGGGCGGAAGCGGGAGGCGGTGGATTTGTTTTTGAAGATTTTGGAGGAGCGGGATACGTTGCGGGGGCACAACCATTTGGAGACGGCGGTGCTGAGCAATATTGGGGCGGTGTATGGGGAGATGGGGGAATTGGAGCCGGCGGAGCGGTATTTGCGGGAGTGCGTGGCGATCCGGCGGGAGAGGTTGGGGGCTGGGCATCCGCGGTTGGCGCTGGCGTTGGCGCGGTTGGGGGTGGTGCTGAGTGAGGCGGAGAAGTTGGGGGA
>CAMATG010000513.1 GCA_945860645.1 Candidatus Sulfopaludibacter sp. SbA3
GGCGTGGGTCCGTTGGCGAGCGGGGGCACGGTGGCCCCGGCGGCGGAGATTGCGCGTGTACAGGCGCCCAAGACGGGCGAATGGCCGGGTTATCACGGGTTGCCCTCGGCGAACCGGCATAGCCCGCTGGCGCAGATTACGCCGGCGAATGCGGGGCGGCTGAAGCCGGTGTGGAGCTACGCGTTGCCGCACATGAGTTTGCAGACGACGCCTCTCGTGGCCGATGGGATTATGTACGTGACGGCGCCGAACCAGGTGTGCGCGCTGGACAGCACGACGGGGCGCGAGATCTGGTGCTGGGTGCGGCCGCGTGGGGACGCGCGTTCGATTTCCGGCGACGCGGCCAAGGGCGCGCAGCGCGGGGCGGCGTTGTTGGGCGATAGGGTTTTCTTTGCGACTGATGACGCGCACCTGGTGGCGCTGAACCGGCTGACGGGCGCGCTGGTGTGGCAGATCTTTTTGCCGACCGATAAGGTGGGCGCGTATGGCTCGACGGCGGCGCCGCTGGTGGTGGGTGATCTGGTTGTCACCGGCGTGGCGGGCGGAGATTCGCCGTTGTTGGGATTTGTGGTGGCGGTGAAGGCGTCGACTGGGGAAGAAGTCTGGCGGTTCCGGACCATTCCTCGGCGCGGGGAGAAGGCCGCCGAGACGTGGGGCGGGAAGGCGATTGAGTATGGCGGTGGAGCGACTTGGTTGACCGGGTCGTACGATCCGCAGGCGGATACGATCTATTGGCCGACGGGGAACCCGTATCCGGACACCGATGGGACGGACCGCGGCGGGGACAACCTGTATACGAACTGCGTAGTGGCGCTGGACGCCAAGACCGGCAAGCTGAAGTGGCATTTCCAGTTCACGCCGCACGACCTGTGGGACTGGGACGCGACCGAGCCGCTGGTGCTGGTGGATGCGAACTTCAAGGGCAAGCCGCGGAAGTTGTTACTGCAGGCGAATCGCAATGGCTACTTCTATGTGCTTGACCGGACGACGGGCGAGTTCCTGTTGGGGACGCCATTTGTGAAACGGCTTACATGGTCGACGGGGCTGGACGCCAAGGGGCGGCCGCAGGTGAACCCGGCGGCGAAACCGACGGCGGGCGGGACGCTGGTTTGCCCGGCCGTGCGTGGGGCGACGAACTGGTATTCGACGGCGTACAACCCGGTGACGAAGCTGTTTTATGTCATGGCCGTGGAGGACTGCAACATGTACCGGGCGGCGGGGAGCTGGTTTGTTCCTTATAACGATCCGGCGAATCCGCCGGAAAAAGTGCTGCGGGCCTTAGATATTGAGACGGGTCGCATTGTTTGGGAGGTGCCGCAGATCGGAGCGCCGGAGGCGAATTACTCGGGCGTGCTGTCGACGGCGGGCGGGTTGTTGTTCTACGGGGAGAGCGGCGGGACGTTTGCGGCGGCCGATGCGAAGACGGGCAAGACACTGTGGCATTTTCCTACAGGGCAGGCGTGGAAGGCGTCGCCGATGACCTATTCTGTGAACGGAAAGCAGTACGTTTCCATCGCTGCCGGCGGCAATGTGATGGCGTTTTCACTGGACTGAAAGAAAGCGCTTGCAATCTGTTTCTACTAGGTCTACCTTGGAATCGGAGGCAGTACCCATGAAACGCTTATCTCTGGTTTTCTTCTTATTTGTTCTGGCGCTTCCGTTGTTCGGTGATGGAACGATTTGGCCGCGCGTGACCGCGGTGACTCCGGATCCGGGCAAGGTGACGGCGGAATTTACGGCAACGGGCGACAACCTGTCGAAGACTCAGGTTGCCGAGGTTTATCTGAACGACGGCAAGGACGATGTGAAGGTGACGATCGTCGAGCAGAGCAAGGAAGCATTGAAGTTCAAACTGCCGGCCGGTATGAAGGCTGGGAAGTATGGGCTGGTGGTGTTGACGGTAGACCGGATGCAGTTCATTGAGCAGCCGGTGAAGATCACGATTGAGTAGTTGCGCGGCGGCGGGTAGATAATACCCGGTATGCACCGCACACTTCTGGCTTTTGCACTGGTTTCAAGCGCCGCGGTATTGGCGCAGACGCACTCCCTGGAAACGCTAATCACGGCAGCCCGGGAAAACTCGCCGCAGTTGGGTGAGTTGATTCGAGCCGGGTTGCCGGGGTTAGCGGGCCGGGATGGCGCGGCGGTGTGGGGCCAGGAGTTTTTGTTCGCGGTTCGATCGGAGGAGCCCGCTACGGTTTCGATTGATCACGGCCCGCCACTCGTTATGCAACGGGTGGCGGGCTCTCCCTTTTGGTACCTGCTGAAAACGCTGCGGCTGGGGACGACGCACCACTACGAATACTTCGCGGGGGCGCGGTCGTTGGGGTCGTACGACGTGGCCGGGTACAACCCGGATTCGTATCCGCGGGCTGGGGTGGCGCGGGGCGTGTTGTCGGCGAAGAAGACGCTGCAGAGCCAGGTGTATCCGGGGAAGGCGGTGGACTTCTGGGTGTATGCGAACGCGGGCGTTGACCTGAAGAATGGCGCGCCGTTGATGGTGTGGCAGGACGGGGAGACGATCGTCGGCAACGCGGATTTGCTGCGACTGCGGCTGCAGATTGTGAGCGACAATCTGGTGGCGAAGAAGCTGATTCCGCCGATGGTGCATGTGCTGATCGCGCCGGCGGCGGGGATCCGGAGTGTGCAGTACGACACGGTGTCGGACCGCTATGGGCGGTACCTGTTGGAGGAGATTTTGCCGGACGTGGAGAAGACGTACAAGATCCGGAAGGATGCGTATTCGCGGGCGGTGGCGGGGGCGTCGTCGGGCGCCATTTGCGCGATGAATGTGGCCTGGTACTACCCGGGGCAGTTCAGCCGGGTGCTGTCGCACATTGGGAGTTATACGGGGATTCAGACGGTGCCGGAGGGCGGGTATGTGGTGTCGCACCGGGTGCGGCGGGAGGCGCGGAAGAACCTGCGGGTGTGGCTGTCGGATGGGGCCGATGATATTGAGAACCAGGCGGGGAGCTGGCCGTTGAACAATATTCAGCTGGCGAATTCGCTGAAGTTGAAGGGGTACGATTTTCACTTCCGGTTTGGGGAGAGCGCGCATGCGATTGCGCAGGGGGCGTTGGATTTGCCGGAGTCGCTGGTGTGGTTGTGGCGGGGTTGGGATGCGGGGAAGACGGAGCAGGTTTTCGAGATGGAGGCGGCGGAGCGGGCGAAGCCGTTGTTCCGGGTGAAGATTGCGAATCGGGAGGCGTGGTGATTCGGCCGTAAAATGGAAACCGGGCGATCCACGGAGTTCCGTGGCTCGCCCGGTATTTCCGCAGCCTTAAAACGAGTAGCGGATGGCGAGTTGCATGACGCGCGGATCCTGCGCACTGGTGATGACGCCGAAGTTCGACGCGCCGTAGGTGGTGGACGGGTTGTTGAAGTTCACCGTGTTGAACAGGTTGAACGCTTCCCAGCGGAAGTCGACGTTGTGACCTTCCACGATGCGGAAGGTTTTGCCGAGCTTGAAGTTCGTCACGAACTGATTCGGGCCGTAGGCCGAGTTGCGCGCGGCGTTGCCGGGCGTGTTCAGCGCCTGGACCTGATAGGCGTTGATGTCGAGGAACTTGAAGCGATCGGTTTTGGGGTCGATGCCGGAGTTGCCGGTGCCGACGCGATCGGGGCGGAGGCCGCCGCCGTTGCGGTCGAAGAAGCGGTAGTTCAGGCCGGTGCGGGGATTGGTGCCGGTGCCGGTGAGGCCGACGTTGATCGGCAGCCCGGTGCGGCGGCTGACGAAGGCGGACGCATTCCAGCCGCCGAGGACGAGATCGGCCGCCTTGCTGAAGCCGCTGCCCCAGCGCTTGCCCTTGCCGACCGGCAGTTCATAGGTGGTGCCGATGGTCATGAGGTTGCGCGGAGTCTGGGTCATGCCACCGCGCTCGGCGGCGAAGTTGTCGCGGAACTGGGGCGAGGCGCCCGCGTCCCACGTGCCGGCTTCGTCGAGGGCGCTGGCGTAGGTGTAGCTGACGAGGGCGTAGAGGCCGCTCTGCAGTTTGTGTTCGAACTTCATCTGCATGGCGTTGTACCAGCTGCGGGCGCGGCTGGCACCGGTCTGGATGCCCTGCCACTGCGGGAAGGGGCGATTGGCGGGGACGGAGCCATCGATGCCGAAGTTGGTCTGGTTGCGCTCATACAGGCCGAAGAGGTTCCGGCCGCGGTTGCCGACATAGGCCACTTCAAAGGTCGACGCTTTGTTCAGCTGGAACTGTGTGGCGATGTTCCACTGTTGAATCATGCCGGAGCGCTGGTCGCGTTCGCGGGTGCGGAGGCCGACGGTGCGGGAGTCGTAGTTGCTGAGCACGTTGGCTGGGATGGCGTCGCTCAAGCGGAGCGGAGCGGGGCCGGTGCCGACGCGCTGCAGGCGGGCCTGCGTGAGCTGTGGCGGGTTCAGGGGCAGGTTGGCTTCCGAACCGTAGATGTCTTCGGTGTTGTAGAAGATGCCGTAGCCGCCGCGGAGGACGACCTTCTCCGGGATCATCTGCCAGGCGACGCCGAGGCGGGGGCCGAAGTTGTTTTTGTCCGGCGTGGTGAGGTACTTGTCCTTGTCGTCGGCGACGAGCAGGCCGCCGGTGGAGGGATTGAAGTTGATGTTCTTGTTGGTCCCGTTGCCGTAGAAGGGGGTGGTGTATTCATAGCGGACGCCGAGGTTGAGGGTCAAGGTGCGGGAGACCTTGAAGTCATCCTGGGCGAAGTAGCTGAAGGCGCGCTGGAGTTGGTTCACGGTGGGGACGGTGTTCAACTGCACGCTTTCGGGCATGCCGAGAAGGAGGTCGCCCATGGAGTCGCCGGTGAAGACGCCGGGGATGCCATAGGAAGGCGTGCGGCGGGTGACGTCGATGAAGGTGTTGTCCTTCAGACGCATTTCGAATCCGGTGCGAAGGAAGTGGCGGCCGGCGGTGACGGAGAACGTTTCGACCAGTTGATTCAGCTTCGGCTCCTGGAACTGGGGACGGAAGTTGCGCGTGCCGAGATCGTTGTAGTTGTTGACGTCGATCTGCGGGAGGCCGCCGACTTGGAGAAGATCGGCCGGGATGCCGCGGAAGCCGAAGGCGTCGGCCTTCTGGTCGTTGGCGGTGGCGTGGGCGAACTCGGCGAAGGTGAAGTTGCGACCGTAGCGAAGGTTGTTGACCATGCGGGTGCCGATGGTGCGGGTCCAGTTCGCGGCGAGGCTGTTGTTTTCGTTGAACTGGGCGCCCTGGTTGCCGACGCCGTCACCGAGGCCGGGGAAGATGGCGTCGCGGTTGAACTT
>CAMATG010000514.1 GCA_945860645.1 Candidatus Sulfopaludibacter sp. SbA3
TATCGCCCTCGTGGCAATCCGGGCACTTCACTCCCACCGTCTTCTGCTTCACGTACTTGCAGGTCGGGTAGTCGGAACACGCCGTGAACTCGCCAAAACGGCCGGACTTCGTCACCAGATTCTTGCTGCACTGCGGGCACAACTCGTCCAACTTCACATCCGGCTGCTTCTCGGTCTGGCCCAATTGCCGCGTCGTCTTGCAATCCGGGTAACCCGTGCAAGCCATGAACTGGCCGAATCGGCCCTTCTTCAAAACCATCGGACGCCCGCAGTTCGGACAGTACTCGTCCTCGCCCTGCTCGCCCAGATCCTCGCTCGCCGTCGTCGGTAACTCGCGCGTACTGGTGCACTCCGGGTACCCCGTGCAGGCGATAAAGCTGCCATGCCGGCCCCACTTGATCACCATCGCCTTGCCGCACTTGTCGCAGATGAAGTCCGTCGGCTTCTCCATCCGCTTGATGTCGGTCATCTGCACGGCCGCCCGTTCCAGATCCGCCGAGAACTTCTCGTAGAACTCCGCCATCGCCGCGCGCCAGTCGATCTTGCCGTCCTCGATGTCGTCCAACTCGCCTTCTAAGCGCGCCGTATACAACACATCGAAAATGTCGCCGAAAGACTCGAGCAACAAATCCGTAACAACCGTGCCAAGCTCCGTAGGCGCAAACTTCCCGCCCTCTTTCTTGACGTACTCCCGCTCCTGAATCGTCGACAGAATCGACGCATACGTCGACGGCCGTCCCACGCCCTTGGCTTCCAGCTCCTTCACCAGCGTCGCTTCCGTAAACCGCGGCGGCGGCTCCGTGAAATGCTGCTCCGGCTCAATCGACTTGAACTTCAGCTCTTCGCCCTGCGTCACCGCCGGCAGCTTCCGCGTCGCGTCGTCTTCCTCTTCTTCCTTGGTGTCCTTGCCTTCTTCGTACACCTTCAGGAAGCCGTCAAACTTCTCCACCGACCCCGTCGCGCGGAACATGTAGCCCGCCTTCGACTTGCCCGGCGAAGCCACGTCAATCGTCGTCTGGTCAAACAATGCCGACATCATCTGCGACGCCACAAACCGCATCCAGATCAGCCGGTACAGCTTCAATTCGTCTTCCTGCAGGAACTGCGCAACCGATTCCGGCGTCCGGAAAGCAGACGTCGGCCGGATCGCTTCGTGCGCGTCCTGGGCGTCTTTCTTGCCCTTGTAGACGTTCGGCTTCTCCGGCAGATACGGGGCGCCGTACTTCTCCCCAACAAAGCTCCGCACCTCGGCCAGAGCGTCATCGGACACGCGCACCGAATCGGTACGCATATAGGTGATCAAGCCCGTCGCGCCCTCGTCACCCATCTCCATACCTTCGTACAGCCGCTGCGCCAGCACCATCGTGCGCTTCACGCTAAAGCGCAACTTCCGCGCCGCTTCCTGCTGCAACGTCGACGTGATGAATGGCGGCACCGGGTTCCGCTTCTTCTCTTTCGTCCCAACGGACTGCACCGTGTACTTGGCGTCGTCCAGATCTTTGACGATCGCGGTCGCCCGCGCCTCGTCGCCAATCCCCGGGTTCTCCCCGCCCACCTTCGCCAACCGCGCCTTCAACACCGGCGCCTTCTTGGCGTTCAGCGCCAAATCGATCGTCCAGTACTCTTCTTTAATAAACGCCTGGACTTCCCGCTCCCGGTCCACAATCAGCCGCAGCGCCACCGTCTGCACACGACCCGCCGACAACCCGCGCCGGACCTTGTCCCACAGCAGCGGCGAAATCTTATACCCCACCAGCCGGTCCAGAACACGCCGCGCCTGCTGCGCGTCCACCAGGCTCGTGTTCACCTGCAACGGCTTCTCGAACGCCTTGTTCACGGCGTTCTTGGTGATTTCGTTGAACATCACCCGGAAAATCTTCGGCGCGTTCTCGCCCTTCCCCTGCAGTTCTTCCTGCAAGTGGTAGCAGATCGCTTCCCCTTCGCGATCAGGGTCAGCTGCGAGGTAAATGTTGTCGACGCCCTTGGCGGCCGCCTTCAATTCACCGATCAGCTTCTTCTTCCCCTCGATCACCACGTACGTGGGCTCGAAGCCTTGTTCGACGTTCACCGCCAGATCGCTCTTCGGCAGGTCCTTAATATGACCAAGCGAAGCTTTGACGACGAAGCCTTTACCGAGGTATTTACCGATTGTTTTCGCCTTCGCCGGCGATTCGACGATGACGAGGGATTTGGACATAGTGACTCGTTCCAGTTGTACCACTCGAAATTTAAGGGTGCTTACCAGGCCTTTACAAACTGCTTCCCGGGGAGCTGACGGACCAGCCCAAGAAGTTCCAGCTCAAAAAGGACGGCAACGATCTCAGACGAGGAATAGTTTTCCAGACAACCTAACAGGTCGTCAATATGGGTCGGCGCATCTACCGTCATCTTGGCGAGTAATAAATCACCTAGAACCGAGTTCGGACCCAACGGCAACGTCCCCTGTTTCGGCCCCGCCATCGACCCACTTTCATTGGATGCACCACCCTCCTTTTGGATTCTTCGCCGCACCTCCGGCGCCAGCTCGTTCACAATATCTTGCGCCGTCGAAACCAGCTTCGCCCCCTGTCTTATCAATAGGTTAGGCCCCCACGACGCCTGGCTCGTGATGTTCCCCGGAACCGCGTACACCTCCCGCCCCTGGTCCATCGCCAACCGCGCCGTGATCGCCGATCCCGAGTACTGCGCCCCCTCCACCACCAACACCCCGCAACTCATCCCGCTCACGATCCGATTTCGAATTGGAAAATTTTGTGGATATGCCGGGGCTCCCATCGGAAATTCCGAGATCGCCAACCCCTTTGTGCAAATTTCTTCATGCAGCCGCCGGTTCTCCGACGGGTAAACCATGTCCACCCCGCACCCGAAAACCGCCGTCGTTTTCCCGCCCACCGCCAGCGCCGCCTTGTGCGCCGCCGTGTCGATCCCCCGCGCCATGCCCGAAATAATGTTCAATCCCGCCGCCGCCAAATCCCCGCCCAGTTTCTCGGCCACAGCCATCCCGTAAGGCGTCGGTTTCCGCGTCCCCACTACCGCGATAGCCGGATGGCTCAACAACGCCAGGTCGCCCCGTGCAAACAGCGTCAACGGCGGGTCCAGAATCTCCTGCAGCGCCTCCGGGTACAGCGGATCGTGATAGGTGACCAACACTGCTCCCCGCGCCCGCATCTTGTTCTGCTGGTCCACCGCGTCATCAAACGTACACCCCGACGCAATCGACCGCGCCGGCCCCGGCGGCACGCCAGCCGCCTCCAGGTCCGACACCGGCGTCCGGAACAGCACCTGCGGCGACGCAAACCGGTCCATCAGCTGCACCACCCGCCGCGTTCCTAGTCCAGGTATCAGCCGTAAGGCCAGCCAATGCAGTTCGTCTTCCGGCGTCAGCCGGGATGTGGCAGTCGAGGCGGCGTGCATAAAAAGCTCCTACGTAGGTAGTGCGCGAAACGCCCGAATCCTCTCAAAAATTACAACCGCAACGCCGCGGCCAATTCCCGGTTCCCGCTCACCCGCCAGATCTTCGAGTCCAGGAAGTAGTGCGTAAACGCCAATCCCCACGTCGCCGCGACGGCCATATCGCGCACCGGCGCAAACGCCACCGGCAACACCGACAGGAAAAAGTTCAACAAAATCGCCACGCCCATGTACATCCACGGCCCCGTCGCCAGCCGCGCCGCCAGCCCGTTCCGCTCCACCGCCTCCGGCCCGCTATACCGGTTCCGGTTGTGGAACCAAAGCAGCCGGTGATACTGCAAACTGTGGAACAACCCCAGCGTGATCCCCGCCCGGATAATCCCGTCGGGTCCGTTTTCCGCCGCGTGATAAAACGCCAGCCACTGCAGCGGTACCACCGCGACGATCAGCGCCAGCTTCGGCACATTCATCGCCATCCCGCGCGAGCTCTTCAACACCTGCCGCCCAATCCAAACAACAGTCAAGGCTGCGTACAAAACCAGTGCCCCCCGGTACGCCATCCCAGCCCACGGCTGCCCCCAGTCGCGAGTCGCAATCACAAACCCCGCCAAAGGAACCCACAACGAAGCCAGCAGGAACCACCGGTCCAGCTTCAAATCAAACTTATCCCGCTCTTTGTTCTTTGCCTTGTACAGCATCACAAACCCGAAATGCTGCTTGACGATATGAAAATGTTGCCAGCAAACGGCAAACAGGAAGAACAGCGACAACTGCCCGAAATACCCCGCCACCGGGCCAACAAGGACAAACGGAACGATGGTCCACAGCGCCGGCCCCAACTCCCGCCGCGCCTCCCGGTCAAAGTACGTCCGCGTCACCGTCGCCAAAACGTGCGGCCCATCCACCCCCAGCATCCAGATCACCTGAATCGGAAACACCGGAAACCCGCCCATCATCAACGCGAGCGCCAGATACCCCACCAGCGCCGACCCAATGAACCAAATCAGATCATCGCGTTGGGAAATAATCCACGCGGGAGAAGGTTGGGCGATAGAAGCGGCACTCATCCACCCGATCTATCGGCGCAAGGCCGAAAGAACATTAGCGTACAATTTCAACATGCCCATCGTCGTCGACGCCCCCAACCAGCCCTGGGAAGAACGAGTCATCACCCCCACCGGTGACCCCGTCTTCCGCAAAAACCTCTACGCCGACCCCGACACCGGCATGGAAGTCCGCCTCGTGAAATACCCGGCTGGCGTCATGAACCCCACCCACACCCACCCCTGCGCCCACGGCATGTACATTCTCGAGGGGACGCTAGTCACCCACAGCGGCGTCTACACCCCCGGCCAGTTCGTCTGGTTCCCCGAAGGCGAAACCATGGCCCACGGCGCCACCGCCGAAACCGACGTCACCGTCGTCTTCATCACCAACAAACCCTTCGAGATCCACTACAAATAAGCCCACCCGAACACAGAGCCGGAAGCAGGCAGCAAGAAGCAGGAAGCGGGAAGCGGGAAGCAGAAGGTTAACCATCCCGCACCACCAACACCCCGATCGGTGCCTGGCACCGGGCCCGTCCGACGCAACCTCCCCGACCAATACTCTCTCCCCGTGTGCCAGGCACCCCGGGAATGGGCAGGACCGGGAATGGGGAGGACCAGGAATGGGGAGGACCGAAACCAAGAAAGACCAGAACCAAGACACACCCGCAACCAGAATCACCGCACCCAAACCACAACCGCCGCCTGACTCTCCCTCCCCCCAACCCGCAAAACCACCGGCACCCCACCCGCCCGTAAAACCCGCCCCAACCGAACATTAATCTGCGC
>CAMATG010000515.1 GCA_945860645.1 Candidatus Sulfopaludibacter sp. SbA3
CAAACCCGACATCGCCTGCATCGGCGCCGCCACGCTGAATCTGGTCCTTTACACGCAAAAATGATCCGCCGCTACGCCGAACTTCGCCCCGAAGAACTCGCCGCCGCGCTCGCCGCAAACCCGACGTTCATCTGCCCCTGGGGCGCACTGGAATGGCACGGCGCCCACCTGCCGCTCGGCCTCGATGGCATCGTCGCCGAAGCCTTCAGCGAACGCCTCTCCGCGGCCACCGGCGCCGTTCTCCTCCCCGGCACCTGGCTGCCTATGACCACCCTCCCGCACCCGTATTCGCTCTCCATTCCCACCGCCACCGTCTGCGCCGTTTGGCGAGCGGTGCTCGACGAACTCGCCCGCATCGGCGCCCGAACAATCTGCCTGGTTTCCGGCCACTACGCCCAGGGCCACGAACTGGAAATGTACCGCGAATGCGTCGACGCCATGCGCCGCCATCCCAGCCTTCGCGTCCTCGCCGCATCGCCCCTCGAACTACTCAACGACGACAATCTCCTCGATCACGCGGGCCGCCACGAAGCCGCCCAACTCCTCGCCATCCGCCCCGATCTCGTTCGCCTCGCCCTCTTCCAACCCGGCCCGCCCACCGCCAACGCCGTCCTGGGTGACGACCCGCGCCGCGCTACCGCGGCCGAAGGCGAACGGCTCCTCGACAACGCCAATACCGCCTGGCAACAAGCCATCGCCACCTGGAGCGAACCCGAGCTTCACAACTTCTACAAAACCCGCGCCGCGGCCTATCTCCCCTACCGCGACGCCTTCTTCAAAGAGTCCTGGGAACAAGCCATCACCGACTGGTGGCAAACAAAATCAGGTAACAGCTAACCGCGCCGCGTCGTACCGCTCATACGATTTCGTACGCAACGCCAGCCGCAGCCGGCCCACCGCTTCGCAAACATCCTCGTAGGAATTGTAGAGCGGTGCCACGCCAAACCGGATCAAATCGGGCGCTCGAAAATCCGGAATCACCCCGTAATCATTGATAAGCGACTGCGTCAGCCGCCACGCCTCCGGGTGCCGCAACGACACGTGCGAACCGCGCCGCACCGCCTCTCGCGGCGAAGCCACCGTCACGCCAAACTCCGCCAACTGCCGGTCCGCCTCCGCAATCAGATAATCACAAAGCCGCCGCGACTTCTCCTCGACAGCCCCCATCCCAGCCTCCAACAAAAGGTCCAACCCCGGCTCCATGCAAGCCATCGAAAGCACCGCCGGCGTCCCCGCCAAAAACCGCTGAATCCCCGCCGCTGGTCGGTACTCCAACGAAAACGCGAACGGATCGGCGTGTCCCAGCCATCCCGGAATCGGGCTCAACAACCGCTCCTGCAAGTCCCGCCGCACGTACAAAAACGCCGGCGCCCCCGGGCCCCCATTGCAGTATTTGTACGTACAGCCAACGGCCATCTCCGCCCCGCTGGCGTGCAGATCAACGGCGAAAGCCCCCACCGAATGGCTCAGGTCCCACAACATCCACGCCCCCGTCGCCTGCACCCGCCGCGTCGTCTCCGCCAGTGGATACACGGCCGCCGTCCGGAAACACGTCTGCGTCAACGACACCAGCGCCGTCCCCCCATCCGCCGCCGCCACGGCGTCATCCGCAATCGTCAAATCCCCGCACGACTGCAAAATATAAGCGTCCGAAGGAAAGTTCCGCCGGTCGGTCACCATCCCCCGCCGTGGCGCCTGCGCCGCCACCGCCGCCGTCGCCAGCTTGAACAGATTCACCGACGTGCTGTCACACACCAACACCTCGTCCGCATCGGCCCCAATCAGCGCCGCCACCTTCGCCCCCAGCCGCGATGGCAACGCCATCCACCCATCGTTCCAACCCCGAATCAACCGCTCCCCCCATTGCCGCTGCACCAGGTCCGCCGCCAGGCCCACGGCCCTAAGCGGCAGCCGCCCCAGCGAATTCCCGTCCAGGTAAATCGGCCCGCCCGCCTCCGCCACAAACTCCGCCCGAAACCGCCGCAGCGGATCGCCAGCGTCCATCTGCCGCGCATGAAACAGGCTCACGCTCTCCCCTCCACAAAAACTTCCACCCACTCCACCCGCCCGGCTGAGGCGGCCTTCACATCCACCACCGCCTCCGCGCTCCCCAGCGTCCCCGCAAACCGGTACACCGGGCAATTCGGCCCCGGCTTCAACCCGTCTTCCATACGATCGAACCCAGCCAACACCCCATTGCAACGCACCTCCCACTTCGTCGCATCCCCGCCCTTCACGCCCAAACGAACCGCCGCCCGCGCCCCAACCGCCACCTCCCCCACCGGCACGCGGATGCCAAACCAGCGCCCCGCCTCCACCTCCACCGGCAACTTGTAAGCGGCCTTCTCCCCCGGCGCCCACGTGTCCTGGTAGGTCACCACATGCCGCCGCGCCTTCCCCGCCATCGCCGAAGCATCCCCAATCTCCCGCAGCAACGCCGGGTACGTCGTCATGTCGTCCATCGCCGTCTGACTATCCATGTAGTTGAACAGGTAGATCCTGTCCGCCCCCTGCGCCATATACGCCGCCGCCGACCCGCGCACCGTCTCCAATGAGTTCGTCTGGAATGGCCGCCCACCCGCCGCCACCGATCCCGGAAACGCGTTCAACCCCAACTCCAACCCCGCCGCCAGCACCACCGAACCCGGCAGCAACCGCCGCCACAGCCCGATCGGCATATCGTTATCCACCGTCCGCCAGAAGTTCGTCACCGTGACGATATCCACCAAGCCCTCCTTCGCCCACGTCACCGCGTCCAGCCCCAAACGCTGCGCCGTCTCCGGCCGCGATGGCACCCGCACCGCAATCCGCTTCTTCGGCCCCAATAACTTCCGCAACCGCCGGTGGAAATCGGTCAACACCCGCGCCCCCTCCGCCTCCCTGCCCGGCGTGAAGTGAAACCCGAACCGCATCCAGTCCAGCTCCATTCCGTCGAAGTCATACCGCCCCGCCACCTCTTCCACAAACTTCCAGTTGTGGTCCCGCACCGCCGGCTGCAGGTAGTCCAACGCCTTGTCCCGCTGCTCGCCCCGGTACGGCACCCGCCGCAATTCCGGATGCGTCTTCCAGAATTCGCTGTGCAGATAGTGCCGCTCATCGTCCACGTTGTGCAAATCGTTCATGCGAACCGACACCCACGCCCCAATCCGGTGCGTCCGCGCCCGCGCCAGCCACAGCCGGTACGGGTCAATCCCGTCCTGGTGCATCTGCCAAGCCTGGTGCACCCACGCCCGCGCGAACTTCGCCTCCGCCGCCGGCACGCTTGCAAAAAGTTCTTGATTATCGGGGCCCTTCGGGTCGTAGCCATCCCAGAACGACGTCCGGGTCTTCGACGGGAAACCCGCCCGCATCGCATTCACATTCAGCAACAACTCGCGCACCTGCGTGCCCGCGTATTGATCAACAAACGAGGAAACCGCCTCCGCTCCCAACCGCCGCCCCGCCCGGGAGGCAAAGTAGTGGTTGGAATCTTCATTCAGGGATATCCCCCCGCGCTGGGAGGGGGCAGCAGCAGCCGCGCCGCCAAGGGTTGCGAGAAAAACTCTACGGTCCATAGGGGAAATAGTAAACTGAAAGAGAGTGGATCTCGAAAAAACGCTGTTAAGAAAAGTGGGTCAAGCTATCGAGCGTTTCGATATGATCCGCGATGGAGACCGGGTTGCCGTCGGATTGTCCGGCGGGAAAGACTCCGTTACCCTCCTAGAAGCGTTACTTTTACTGCAAAAACGCGCCCCGATCAACTTCGAGGTCTGCGCGTTCACCGTCGAACAGGGCAAGTTCCTCGCCCCCATCGCCCCCTTCGGCGACTACATGAAGGAACGTGGCGTGGAGTGGCTCTACGTCCGCGACGAACCAAGTTTTCAATTAATTGAAGATCAGCCGGACCATGGTTGCGATATGTGCAGCCGCTTCCGGCGCCGTGCCGTTTACGAAATTGGTAAGCAAATGGGCGCCAACGTCATTGCTTTGGGCCATACGGCGGATGATTTTTGCGAGTCGTTGTTACGAAACGCAATGTACACCGGGCGCCTCAGTGCGCTACCGGCGGTGACGTGGTCAGCCAAGAAAGATTTTCGGCTGATCCGGCCGTTGGTTTTTGTGACGGAGGAGATCACGCGGAATTACGCGGCTGCCCTTTCGGCGCCCGTGATTCCATGCGGATGCTCGCAGAAGACGGGTACCGTTCGCCGGACCCTCCGGGATATTTTTGGTGAATTAGAGAAGGAGCATCCCTACCTGAAAGAGAACCTCCTGTCGGCCATGGGGAATATTCAGACGGATCGATTACTCGATCCGCGATACCTCCCCGCGGATGCCGGCGGCCGTGCTGAACCGGCGCCATCGAATGGCGCCGAACTGTTTCCCGTTGTCATGGAACTGTAACCAAGTTGTGGTTGCGGCGTCAGATTTGGCTCTGCGAAACTGGTCCAAGCCGGTAGTGGAAGGATCATCGATAACCAGGTTGTGAGATCGAGGCAATATGAGAATTCTGCCCCGCGAAGAGAAATTCTTCGAATTACTGAACACCCAAACCCGGCTTATTAGTGAAGCCGCTGGTGTCCTGTTGGAAGGCGTGCAGGCCGGCAATAGCCGACTGCGCGAAGTCGAGTCCCGGATTGAAAAACTGGAAACGGACTGTGACGAAATTCTGCACGAGGTCTACAAACGCCTCAACCAGACGTTCATCACACCGCTTGATCCAGAAGATATTCAGTCCCTTTGCAGCCACCTCGATGACGTGATGGACGGCATGGAAGAGGCGACGCACTGCATCGTCTCCTACAAAATCGATCCGATCCCCGCCCCCATCGTCGAAATCTGCAAACTTCTCGTCGATTGCGCCCGCGAAGTCAAAGCGGCCGTCGAGGTGATGGACAAAAACCGGGAAATCATCAAGCACTGCATCGAGATCAATCGCCTGGAAGGCCAGGCCGACAAAATCGTCCGCAAAGCCATTGTCGATCTCTTCGAAAACGAGACCAATCCCATCCTCATCATCAAGCTCAAAGAGATTTATGATGTCCTCGAATGGACCGTCGATTCCTGTGAGGATGTCTCCGACGTTCTCCAAACCGTTGTCGTGAAGAACAGCTAACCGCCTCTCCTCATGGACTCGACTCTCCTCCTTGTTGCGCTGATCGTCCTGGTCGCCCTTGCCTTCGACTACATCAACGGCTTTCACGACGCGGCCAACTCCATTGCCACCGTCGTCGCCACCCGCGTCCTGAGCCCCGCCCA
>CAMATG010000516.1 GCA_945860645.1 Candidatus Sulfopaludibacter sp. SbA3
ACGCGGGGGGGGGGCGCCGGCTTCGGCTGGCGCCCCCTTTTCGCGTTTTAGAGGGCGTTGGCGTAGCCGGGGATGGCTTCGCCGGCGCGGCGGGGATCGCCGTTGGTTGCTTTTAGGGATTGGGCGAGGCGCTTTTGGAGCTGGGTGACCAGTTCTTTGAGTTTGGGGTCGGTGATCTGTTCGATCATGCGGCCGCGCTTGTAACCGATTCTTGCACCACTTAGTAAGTTATTGAGCTGGTCCGGGTCCTTCTGGATGTCGTATAACTCGTCGATGTCCCACAGGCCTTCGGATAACATGAGACTGTACTGCTCCGTGCGGAGTCCGGTGATGGTGGGCGTGTAAGGATAGTCGCGCTCCCAGGCGTATTCGTAGATGAACTCTTTGCGCCAGTTGGTTGCCTTGCCGGCCAGGACGGGGAGCCAGGATTGGCCGTGCATTTTTGGCGTGTTGGTGACGCCGGCGGCTTCGAGGAAGGTAGGGGCGAGATCGAGATTCAGCACCATTTCCTTGGGCTTTTGCGCCTTCGGGAAGAGGGACGGGCAGTGGGCAATTAAGGGGACGCGCATGGAGGGTTCGTACATGGCGCGCTTGTCGACCAGGCCGTGTTCGCCCCACATGTAGCCGTTGTCGCCCATGTAGACGATTAACGTGTCGTTGAGGAGGCCTTTTTCTTCTAACTTCTTTGTAACTTCGCCGACGCTATCATCGATGGCGAGGAGGCAGCGCATGTAATCGCGGTAGGCGTCTTCGTAACTGATGACTTGGCCGAATAGCCCTTCGACGCCGTGGCGGGTGTAGCGGCGGCGTTTGACCCAGTCGGGGAGTTGGGCGTCGAGGTCGTCGTTTTTCCAGATTGTCTTGGGACGGGGGACGGGTTTGTCGGCGTAGAGCTTTTTGTGGCGGGCGGAGGGTTGGAAGGGGAAGTGGACGCCTTTGTGGGAGAGGTAGAGGCAGAAAGGGCGGTTGGCGTGGCGGTCGATGAACTGGCAGGCGCGGGTGGTGAGGATGTCGGTGATGTTGCCGTTCTCGGTTTTGTGGGTGCCGTTGTCGTTGACGGGCGGGTTTTCGTACTGGCCCTGGCCGAAGAAGCTGTACCAGTCGTCGAAGCCGGGGCGGCGTTCGTCGCTGTCGCCGCCCATGTGCCACTTGCCGTAGAAGCCGGTGCGGTAGCCGGATTTTTGGAGGATTTGGGGGAAGGTGGGGAGGGCTTCGTTGAGCGGGCTGAAGTTGTCCTCGACCTTGTGGGCGTGCATGTAGAGGCCGGTGAGGATGGAGGCGCGACTGGGGGAGCAGAGGCTGCTGGTGACGAAGGCGTTTTGGAAGTGGGCGCCGCCTGCGGCGAGACGGTCGAGGTTCGGCGTTTGGAGCCAGGGGTGGCCGGCGCAGCTCATCGCGTCGTAGCGGTGATCGTCGCTGAGGATGAAGACGATGTTGCGGCGCTTGGGGGCTTGGGCGGCTAGGGCGGAGGAGGTGGCTAGGAATTGACGTCGGTTCATTTGGGGTTTTTCGGGGATTTGGGAGTTTTCTGGTAGCACGGCTCCAGGGGATTTCTGAGGAGGACTTTGAGGGTGCCGCGGGTGGCGGCGTGGGCGAAGGCTTTTTCGGCGTCCTTCAAGTGATAGTCGGCGGCGATCATGCTTTGCACGTCGATCTTGCGGTCCTTCAACAGCTTTAGGGCTGGGGCGAATCGGCCGCATCTTGAGCCGAGAAGGGTTATTTCGGGAACGATGACGGCGGCCATGTCGATGGGGACTTTGTTGGCTACCGTTGATTTCATGATCACCGTGCCTCGGGGTCGGCACATGGCCACGGCTTGGGCCAGGCCTTCGGCGCTGCCGGTGGCGTCGACCACATATTCGAAGCGGGCCGTTGGGACCTTTTTGCCCACGATGGCGCCACGACGGTTCACTATTTTGAGCTTGTCGGGATGGCGGCCGAATTGGTGGACTTGGATGCCGTTGGCGAGGAGAACCTGGCCGATCAGGAGGCCGAGCTTGCCGTCCCCGAGAACGGCGGCTTCCCTGCCCTTGGGGATCTTTAACTGCTCCAGGATTTCGCAGGCCGCGGCGACGGGTTCGGTGAAGACGGCTTCTTCGTCGGGTAGATTCTTCGGCACTTCGAGGAGGTTTTCGGCGGGGAGCGTTAGATACTCGGCGAAGGCGCCGGGGTGCTTGACGATACCGAGGACGGTTCGTTTCGGACAGTGGCGGCCGAGGCCGCGTTGGCACCACGTGCATTTGCCGCAGGCCAGGTTGATTTCGCCGACGACACGTTTGCCGAGCCATTCGGCTGGCCCCTTTTCGACGATGCCGACGAACTCGTGGCCGGGGATGCCTTGGAAGCCGTAGTAGCCGGCCTTCAGCTCCAGGTCGGTGTTGCAGATGCCGGCGGTGGTCATTCTTATGAGCACCGGGGCTTTGGGTTTGGGCGCGTCGATGACGGTGACGGCGCCGTTGGCGATGTGGACGGCGATCATGGTTTTCCTGCTTTGCTTTGGCCTGCTTTTCGGAGGCGGCTCCAGTACCACCAATCGCACTGTTCTTTGGGGAGACGGGGGTTGCGCGCCTGGGCGACGGCGCAGCGGAACACGTCCAGCACGCATGGGTCCTGGCGGGAGTTGGTGAGTTTGCAGAGATCGTTGAAGAGGCGGTCGGGATCGGCGGAGGCGAGGTCGTCGACTGAGCGGATTTGGAGCAATGCGAAATCTCCGAGCATTGCTTTCCCAATTCCGCTCAAGTCGGCGAGTTTTCGAGCGTCGGGCGGCATAGGGCGAGTATATCGCCTTATGCGCGGTTAGTTAGGGGCGCGGGGCGCGGAGCCACTTGTTAAAGAAGGTGATCGTTTCGGCCCAGGCGGCGCAGGCGGCATCGGCGTTGTAGGCGGCGCCGGTGTCGTTGTGGAACGCGTGGGCGGCTCCTTCGTAGACGCGGAAGGCGAAGGCTTTTTGGCGGGCGAGGAGTTCGACCATGACCGGGCCCATGCTGGAGGTGAGGTTGCGATCTCGTTCGCCGTAGATCATCAGGAGAGGGGTCTGGATGTCGACGAGTTGAGTAATAGGAACGGCAAGGGGGCCGTAGAAGGGAACGGCGGCGGCGAGTTCGGGCAGGTTGGCCGCGAGATCCCACACGTTTCCGCCTCCGGCGCAGAAGCCGACGGCGCCGATGCGGTCGTGCTGGACGAAGGGGGTGAATTTGAGGTAGTCGAGGGCGCTGATGAGGTCGATGCGGCGGTCGACCTGATTGGTGCGACCGTAGGCGGCGGTTTGCAGCTGGGGTTCGGTGAACTGACCGACGCCACCTTGGCGGGAGAGAAGGTCCGGGGCGATGGCGGCGAAGCCGGCGCGGGCGGCGCGACGGGCAACGTCCTTGTGATGGTCGAGGAGACCGCGGTTTTCGTGGATGACGATGACACCGGGGATCTTGCCGTCGACGCCTTTCGGGTAGGCAAAATGGGCCTGCATTTTGACGCCATTGGCGCTGTATTCAATATCGCTGGCGACGATATCGGGAGCGTCGATGGGCACCTTGACGTTGGCCGGGCAGGCATTGGGTGTCTGCGCCATCAGTTCAGAATAGCCGCCGAGGGCGGCGGTGGCGGCGGCGCCGCTACCAAACAACTTGGTAACGCGGGAGAGGAGCTCGCGGCGGTCGAAGGCGCCGTCCACATAAAGGTGGACTAGTTCGTGTACTGGATCTTGCTCATTTTCGTTGTACATGCGTTAGATAGATTATTCGGTTTTGGCGGTTGGCGCTACGAGTTAGTTGTTAATTCAATGCGCCTCGCGTTGCCAGATTCGTTTGGTGCGTGGGCCGACCCAACTGGGGACGAGTGCGGCTTGGGCGTGGTGGATGACGGTTTTGGTGGCCGGGTCGACGGCGAATGTTCCGAAGCAGGCGGCGTAGCCGGAGACGGCTTCGCGGATTTCCTCATCGGAGGGTGTTCCGAATGCCAGATTCATGCCGGAGGGGACTGTGGTTTTGCGGCCCGGGGTCATGAGTTGGGCGGACATGCGTCCGGCTTTGTCATAGGGGCTGCGGCCGATGGGAGTTTCGCCGTAGGGGAATCGACACGGCCATTGGGCCAGCGGCGGGTGCAGCTGATGAGGCGCCAGACGCCGTGGAACTGTTTGCCTGTTTCGGCCGCGGAGGCAGCGGCGGCCAGGACACCGACCAGGGATCGCCTCTTCATGGTGGCTGACACTATATCGACTGGGCTAGGCGGGCGGGAAGGAGCTATCGAGAACGAGGAGTTCCTGGCGGAGCTTTGCGGTTTTCCGGCGGAGGGCGTCGCGTTTCATGAACAACATGCCAGCCCAGGCGCAGACCAAGGCGACGGGAACAATCCAATCCGCGGGCGCAGAGAGATACCAACCGGCGGCGCTGAAGAGGACGCCTGGGCCGGAGACTCGGACGCTGAGGGCCATGAGGTCGTTGGCGAACAGGAGGCGTTGGCGGAGATCGTGACGGTGGGCGACCAGCGGGTTCTGTAAGGACGGGGCGTTCCGGAAGAATTGGAGCACGCGCCAGGCGCAGTAGAGTTGGGTGGCGGCGAGCCAGGCGGCGCCAAGGCGGCAGAGCAGAGCCTCGCCAAACGCGGCGAGTGCGGTGAGGAACAGGGTTAGGATGAGGCAACCGGCGAGGTCGACGGTGTCTCTTAGCCGTTCTTTCATTCGGTAATGGGTGGCCTTTTGTTGGAGGGCGGGGAGTGGGAGTGGGGATGTCGCCATGGCTGGGTTGCCCTATCGGGAATGGTCGGCATTTATTCCAGATTCCTTTAGGGCAACTCACATAAAATGTCTACATTCATGATTCGACTGTTGCTTTCCTTCTGTGTCGTAGCCTTGGCGGCGGAACCGCGGATTAGCTGGAAGTTTGACGGAGGGAGCCTGGGGCGGGTGGAGCGGGTGGCGGCCGACCACTGGCGGGCGCATTTGGCGGGGGAGTCCGACCAAGACGGGCGGAACCGGCAGGCGAATTGGTACTCGTTTCAGGTGGACGGGGCGGCGGTGGGAAAGCCGTTGACCATCGATTTGGTGAGCTTGCCGGGTGAGTACAACTACAAGGCGAACCGGGGGGCGGTGACCGCGGATACGCCTCCGGTGATCAGTTTCGATAACAAGACTTGGGCGCATGTGGAGACGTTTGCGTATGACGCGGGGGAACCGCGAATGCGGTTGACGATTACGCCGACGGCGTCGCGGTTCTGGATTGCGCATGTGCCGCCGTATACGGATG
>CAMATG010000517.1 GCA_945860645.1 Candidatus Sulfopaludibacter sp. SbA3
TGGCGGTACGGAGGGCGGGGTGGGCAAGGCCGGCGATGTGGAAGGCGGCGGAGTTGCCGCCATCGATCCACATGGGGACGACTTTGGCGCCGGAGCGGCGGGCGAGGCGGACCGGATTTTCGTTCCATTTGGCTTCGGTTACGCCGAGGCGGCGCCATTGCCAGTGGGCGACGACGCCGGCGGGGAAGACGACGAGGAGGCCGCCGCGATCGAGCCATTGGAGACTATCGCGCAGGCTGCGGGCGTTGGTGCGGCGGGCGGCGGGGGTATCGGCAAGATCGACGGGGAAACAGAGGTCGCGGACGCCATCGACTTCGAGCACCTGCTGATTGGCGAGGTAGCGGATATCGTCGCGGCGGCGGAAGAGGAGGTTGGCGGTGATGACGGCGTCGGTAAGGCCGAAACTATGGTTGGCGACGACGACGGTGGGGCCGGTGGCGGGGATGTGCCGG
This sequence comes from Candidatus Sulfopaludibacter sp. SbA3, assembly GCA_945860645.1. Classification (GTDB taxonomy): domain Bacteria; phylum Acidobacteriota; class Terriglobia; order Bryobacterales; family Bryobacteraceae. Next base: position 453 of record CAMATG010000517.1, read on the forward strand.
AGTTCGTTCTCGGCGGCGTCGATTGTGAGGCCGAGGCGCTGCTGAAGGCGGGCGCAGAATTCGCGGGAGCCGGCGCCGGCAGCGAGTTCACTGGTGAAACTGCGAAATTCGTCTACAGAGAAAAGCTTTTCCGTCCAGGGGGAGAGGGGCATTGCCACTGGTTTAGCAGCGACGTGTGACACGCGATTGAACGGGAAATTACGATTTGTACGTGACTTCGACGAGGAAAAGGCCGGAGGCGGGGGCGGTGGGGCCGCCTTCGGCGCGCGGGGCGCCGCGCAGCATGTTCTGTAACTGGGTGTTGACCAGATTGCCTTTTCCCACTTCGAGCAGGGTGCCGACGATGTTGCGCACCATGTGTTTCAGAAAGCCGCTGCCGCGAACGCGGTAGACGAGCGCGGGGCCTTCGCGTTTCAGCACGGAAGCGAAGATGGTGCGGACCTTAGAGTAGTCTTCGGTGTAGCGTTCGTCGTGGGCGGCGAAGGCGGAGAAATCGTGTTCGCCTTCGAGGAGGGGCGCGGCGGCGATCATGGCCGCGTCGTCGAGCGGATAGGGAAAGTGGTGGACGTAGGGAAAATCGAAGGGCGGGCAGATTTCGTCGCGGTAGAGGCGGTATTCGTACAGCTTTGACACGGCGTCGAAACGGGCGTGAAACGCGGGGGCGACCTCTTCGGCGCTGAGGACACGGATGGCGCCGGGCAACACGCGGTTCATCGCCCGCGGCAGGTTCTGGCAGGGGATTTGACTGGTTGTCGAAAACGCCGCCACCTGAGCGCGGGCGTGGACGCCGGCATCGGTGCGGCCGCTGCCCTGGATGGTGACGGGGATTTTCGTGATGACTTGGAAGGCGCGTTGCAGCTCGCTTTGGATGGTGACCAAACCGGGCTGCACCTGCCAGCCATGGAACTGCGTACCGTCGTAGGAGACGGTGATGCGGATGCGGCGTTCCGGGGTGCTAGCCAACATTGCGGGAGCCGGGCTTGACGGCCACCGACCCCTGACGGCAGAGCGGGCAGACTTCCGGCGCCCAGGTGGTGACGGAGAGCGTGGCGAGGGCGACGCGGGGGACGCCGATGTCGGCCTGGCCGCCGGAGCGGTCGATGATGGAACCGGCGCCGATGACCTTGACGCCGGAGTCGCGCAGGAGGTCGATGACTTCGCGGGAGGAGCCGCCGGTGGTGATGACGTCTTCGACAACGACCGCGGTTTCGCCGACGGCGACTTCAAAGCCGCGGCGGAGGGTCATCTTGCCATTGGCGTCGCGTTCGGTGAACTGGAACCGGGCGCCGAGGGAGCGCGCCACTTCATGACCGATGATGAGGCCGCCGACGGCAGGGGAGGCGACCAGGGGAATGGCTTCGCCGTTGGCCAGTTCGCGAAAGCGGACGGCGAGGGCGCGGCCGAAGGCCTCGGCGTGGACGGGATATTGGAGGACTTTGGCGCATTGGAGATACTCCGGGCTGTGCAAACCGCTGGTTAAGCGGAAGTGACCGTGGAGGTAGGCGCCGGTCTGTTCGAAGACGGAGAGAACGGGGTCAGAAGTGGACATCCGAAGCCCAATATAGCAATTTGTCCGGGAATGGACGCGCGCGGCGCGAAGATTCCCGAAAGCGGACAGCGAAAGAAGGTGAAGGGCGTTAAGCCCTGCGATATCATAGAGAAATCGTGGAACATCGGGCGTCCAGTCTGCGTCTGGCTCTTTAATCGGAAAGCTCTCTGGTATGAATGCAAAACAACTAACAAGTCTTCTCTGTTCGCTACTCGTCCTCGCGCCGGCGATGCCAGCTCAGACGCGCGCCGGCGTTTCCAGTTGGTTTAACGGTTTCTCTGATCCGTATCGATGGAGGGATGTCGCACCCATCAGTCTGGCGAACTCCTCTCGGCTCGATCAATTACTGCGCGCCGGAAAGCTGTATCTCTCGCTCCAGGACACCATTGCGTTGGCACTGGAGAACAACCTGGATATCGAATTGCAGCGGTATGGTCCCCGGATCTCCGAAGCAGAGTTGCAACGGGCCAATGCGGGCGGAACCGCACGAGTGGGTTCCGGCGGCGGAGTCTCCAACGCCACAACCGGCCAGGGCGCCAATGGCGGACAACTCGGCGCCACGGCCGCCCAGACAGGGCAAGCCCTCCCTGGGCAAAACCTCGACCCGGTATTCACGGGGACGATGAGTTGGGCCCACCAGACCATCCCCCAGACGAACACATTCGTCACCGGCACCAGTTCATTGATTAATCAGCGCACGCTGGCAAACTATGGCGTTTCGCAGAGTTTCCTTACCGGCACATCCGCCAGCTTCGGGTTCAACAATAACCTGTTGGCCCAGAACTCTGGCCGTAACGATTTCAACCCGTCGAAGTCGATCAACGCTTCGCTCAATGTCACCCAGCGGCTTTTGCAGGGCTTCGGGAAAGCGGTCAACAACCGCAACATCCGTGTCTCGAAGAACAACATCAAGGTGTCGGAACTCGTGTTCCAGCAGCAGGTCATTACCACCGTCTCCAGTGTGATTTCGCTGTATTGGGACCTCGTCAGTGCCAACGAGGACGTTCAAGTGAAACGGCAGGCGCTCGCCTTGAACCAAAAGCTGTACGACGACAACAAGAAGCAGGTTGAGATCGGCACTCTGGCCCCCATCGAGATCATCCGGGCCGAAGCCGAAGTGGCTCGCAGCCAGCAGGACTTAACCATCTCCGAGACCAATTTGCTGCAACAGGAGACGGTTATCAAGAACGCGCTGAGCCGCACCGGCGTGGCCAGCCCCGGCTTAGCCGATGCTCACATCATCCCCACCGACAAGATTCGAATGCCGGAGACCGAGGCGATCGAACCGATTCAGGACTTGGTTGGAAAAGCTGTCAACGGGCGCCCTGAGTTGGAACAGGCCCGGGTCAACATTGAAAGCTCGAAGATTGGCCTTAAGGGTTCGAAGAACGCGCTGCTTCCGAGCGTCGACGCGTTTGTCGACCTTCGGAACAACGGGCTGTCCGGTATCTTGAACAACCAGCCCATTCCACCCGTCCCAGGTGCGCCGATTGGCGTCGTCAGCCCTCCCCGCAACCCTGCGAACGTTGACGGCTTTTTCCTTGGCGGTTATGGCACGGCGTTGGGTCAGGTGTTCCGCCGGAACTTCCCCGACTATAGTATCGGCGTCAGCCTTAACATCCCGCTCCGCAACCGCGGTGCGCAGGCCGACATGGTCCGCGACCAACTGAGCCTTCGCCAGAGCGAAATTCGATTTCAGCAGTCTCTGAATCAGGTTCGAGTGGAAGTGCAGAACGCGCTGATTAGCCTGCAGCAGGCCCGAGCCCGGTATCAGACGTCGGTGAAGAATCGGGTATTGCAGGAGCAGACGCTCGACGCCGAACAGAAGAAGTACGCCCTTGGCGCTTCGACGATCTTCTTCGTCATTCAGGCGCAGCGGGACCTTACGGCCGCGCAGGCGTCGGAAGTGGCGGCGCTCAGCACCTACGCCCGCGCCCGCAACGAACTGGAACGCGCTACCGGCCAGACGCTTTCGGCCAACGCCATCCAGATCGACGAAGCGATGAAGGGCTCGGTGTCGAAGGCCCCATCGGCCGTTCCCGCCGTTCAGTAACTTCTGGTAACAACCAAACGCCCGCCGGGGGATTTCCCTTGGCGGGCGTTTTCACGTTTCAGTCTGGAAAGATTTCCCAAACTGGGATGAAGGCGTAGTACCAAAGTGGTAATTCTTCCCCGATTAACCCCAAGTTAGGGGTATTTTCGACCCGGAATAGGCAGTATTGAGTTTGGCACGCTGGTTGCTTTAGTAAAAGCGTGATGAAACCGGGACGGGCTCAAGAATCGAAGGTTGCTCCTCCAGTAACAACCCCCAGCAGCACACTTCCTTTCCCAATTCCCCCTTCTTTCCCTCCTCAACGCCCCACCCAACCAATGTCTTGGGCCTCCAACCTGGGTTCATCAACGGATTATGCAGTTCGATCCGGTTCGAGTAGTTCTTAAACTCGTTTCGTTCCCTCTCTAAGCAGTAAACCTAACGGGCCGGCCTAGCCGGCCCGATTCTTTTGCCGCGACCGAGGTGACGAAAAACTGACACTCGTGACGAAATCTCGTCACAAAAAACGTTCAAGAAGCATTTGAGCGGTCCGATAAGAAAAAGATGGAGAATCCCATGCAGACCAACAATGAACAGCAGGACACGTCGGGCTTTTCGTTTCAGGTGGATCTATTGAACCTGAACCTGCATCTCGCGGAAACGGAAAAAGCACCGGAAACCCAGCGGCGGGCCCACGAGGCAGCCCTGGAGCAGATTCGGACGCTGACTCCTCGCACCTGACGAGTTACGCCAGTAACTTCCGTGCCACGTTGCCATGTACGTCCGTCAGCCGGAAGTAACGTCCGGCGAAGCGGAAGGTGAGCCGCGTATGATCGACACCCATCAGATGCATAATCGTCGCCTGTAAGTCGTGCACGTGCACCGGGTCGGCGGTGATGTTATAGCTGTAGTCGTCCGTCTCGCCCAGCACTAACCCGGGCTTCACACCGCCGCCAGCCATCCACATAGTGAAGCAACGGGGATGATGGTCGCGGCCGTAGTCCTTCTCCGTCAATCGCCCCTGGCAGTATACCGTCCGTCCGAATTCCCCGCCCCAAAGCACCAGCGTGTCTTCCAACATGCCGCGCGCTTCCAGGTCCTTGATCAGCGCCGCGGCGGGTTGGTCGGTCTCTTTGCACCGTTTCGGCAGCCCATCCTGGAGGCCGCCATGGTGGTCCCAGTCGCGATGGTAG
>CAMATG010000518.1 GCA_945860645.1 Candidatus Sulfopaludibacter sp. SbA3
CGTTCCGCCTGATCGAGTGCCACGAAGCGGGCGCGCGGATACCGTGCCGACAGCCATCGCAGCGTCTCTCCATTGGCCGCCCCCACGTCCAACACCAGCGACTCCGGATTGCGCCGAAGGTGCGGATCCAGCACCTTCGCCAGCGCCCGGTTGCCCCCGAACCAGCGATTGATCCGCGATAAATCGCGCAGGTTCAGCGCCACATCGGCAGCCGAAGCCGAGTCCATCAGTTCCGGTTGCAGAGTGCGTGCCATGATAGTGGGGATATGGATATTGTGACAGGCAACATCGGCTGGATCGAGGTCGTGTGCGGACCGATGTTTTCAGGAAAAAGTGAGGAGCTCATCCGGCGGCTGCGCCGGGCGAAAATTGCCCGGAAACGCGTGCAGGTCTTTAAGCCCGTTCTCGACGACCGCTACTCCGCCGACGAAATCGTATCCCATTCCGACTGCCGCATGCCGTCACAAGTAATAAAAGATGCGCGCGAGGTTCTCACCCTGCTCGACTGGCGTACGCAAGTCATCGGCTTCGACGAAGCAAATTTCCTCGGCCCGAACCTGGTCGAAATCGCCCAGCAACTCGCCGACAGCGGCAAACAGGTGCTCATCGCCGGGCTCGATACGGACTACCTCGGCCGCCCCTTCCCGCCGATGCCGGAGCTGCTCTCACTCGCCGAGTCCATCACCAAAACACTGGCGATTTGCATGCGTTGCGGCAATCCGGCCAAGCACACCCAGCGGCTGGTGGAGAGTGAAGAACTCATCGTCGTCGGCGCCACCGGGATGTATGAAGCCCGCTGCCGCCGTTGCTTCGAACCCGGGATCCCCAAACAGGAGTACCTGGAATTCGCTAAACCCGGGCGCGATCGTCACAGTGTGTGAAACGGCATTGGAACGCAACCCCCGCCAAGCGCATCTCATTGTACGGACGGGTGATAAACTGTTAGAAATATCAGCCGCGTCCGCGGTGAATCCGGTTTTTGCTCAAAAGTAGTGCAGGAGGCCCTCCGAACGTGAACCCCAATCAACCTGGCTATATGCCCCCCCCGCCCGCGCCCAGTGGAGGCGGAGGTCTCAAGATTCCGATTCTGTTCGGATCCGTCCTGGCGCTCCTCGGCGCCAATGTCTACCTGTTTACCCAGCTCGACAAAACCAAGAACGACGTCAAGGCGTTGCAGTCTTCTCTGAAGATGGAAATCCAGGAGGTCCAACAGACCGCCGCCGTTTCCACCCGCGCCAGCAAGCAGTACGTCAGTGAGCTGAAGGACGACCTGGAAGCCGCGCGCCGGGCGCAGGCGATGGCCGTTGGCCAGGCCAAGCTCGATGCGGAGAAGAAGGTCCAGGAACTCGAGAAGACCCTGAAGCAGGAAACGAAAGCTGTGGAAGGCGCCTTGACGTCCAAGATCACGGAAGTGAAGGAACAGACCGCCGCCGTCAACTCCAAGGTTGGTGAAGTGTCCACCGAAGTGGGCGCCGTGAAGACGGAAGTGGCCAGCACGAAGACCGAGTTGGAAAAGACCATTGGCGATCTAAAGCGCGTCCGGGGTGATCTGGGCGAACAGAGCGGTCTCGTCGCCACCAACGGCAAGGAACTGCAGGCGCTGAAGGCGCTCGGCGAACGGAATTACTTTGAGTTCCGCCTGCCCAAGGCCAAGATGCCCCAGAAGGTGGGCGACGTGCTGCTCACGCTGAAGAAATCCGACTTGAAGAAGAACAAGTTCACCATCGAGCTGATTGCCGACGACAAGAAGGTGGAAAAGAAGGACAAATCCATCAACGAGCCGTTGCAGTTCTACACATCCAAGGCCCGCCAGCCCTACGAGATCGTGATCAACGAAGTGGGCAAGGATCTGATCGTCGGCTACCTGGCCACGCCGAAAGTCCAGAACGCCCGCAACTAAGCAGGCTTTATTCGTTCGCAAAAGGCAGGGACGAGACGAAAGTCTTCTCCCTGCCTTTTACTTTGATCTGACCCACACCGCCCTGCAGCGTCAATAGGTACGGATTCCGGATCGCCGCAACGATCGCCGCCGCGCTCCGCACCTCGCGCAGCCAGAACGCCGCGCCCCCCGTCTGCCGCGCCACGCCGGGAAAACTCCACCGACCGGAGCCGTGCAGATAGACCGGGTACAGCGCGATGCCCTTCTCCCGTGCCGATTGAATAACCGCGCTTTCCGTCGTCCGGTTCGGCCCCTCAATACCCGCCGTCAACAACACAACAACCTTCCGATACCCGCCCGTCGGGAATCCCGTGTCCAACGCCGCGAACACCGAGTCCCACAGCCGCGGATCCCCGTCAAACCGCACTGCACCCAACGCCCGCCCCACCGGCCCGCGGTCCCCCGAAAACGCCGTCGCGCCCCCTTGAAACAGCGCCAAGGCCACCACGTCCCGCTCCGTCAACCGCGCGACAATCTCCCCAGCCGTGCGCCGCAACCCATCCCCGGCCGCCGAGTTATCCAATACCAGGAGCACCGCAAGCGGCTCTTCCGCCGCCCTTACCGAAACCACCGCCGACGGCGCCACGAAATCCGCCGCCCCGAGCCCCGGAACCGGCAATCCGCTCTCCGGGTCCAACACCGTCACCAACACCCGGACCGCGGCCAGCAACGACCCGGCCAGCACGGCTATTTCCCCTGTTTCGCCGGCGCGGAATCCTTCTTCGGCGGATTGTTATTCACCCGCACCTTCACGCCGGTGTCGAGCTTCGCCTGCTGCGTCAAGGCCACTTCTTCCCCGTCTTCAATACCTTCCAGGATCTCCACATCGGTTTCAAAACGGTCGCCCATCTTCACCTCGCGCGACTCGACGACCCCGTCCTTCACGACAAACGCCTTATTGGCGCCCATTACGTAATAAATCGCTCGTTGCGGCACCACCGTCACTTTTTCCGAATGCGACGTCGGCACATGCGCCTTGGCGTAGGAACCGGACTTCAACTCGCCCGCGGAATTCGCCACCAGCACCTCGGCCACGAACGTGCGCTTCGTCTGGTCCACGGTCGGCGAAATGCGCCAGATCTTCCCTTGAAACTTGCGCCCTTGGAACGCTTCTACGCTGATGTCCACCAACTGGTTCAGCTTAATCCACGGCGCCTGCCGCTCCGGAATCTCCACGCGCAACCGGATCGGGTCCGTCTTCACCAGCACAAACAGCGGCGTGTTCGCCCGCAGGAACTGCCCAACCGTCACCTGCCGTTCTTTGACGAACGCCTTAAACGGCGCCTTCACCGTTGTGTCGCGCAACTTCTTCCGCTGCAGATCCAGAATGGCCTTAAACCGCTCCACCTCCTGCATCAGATTGCGCGTCTGGTTGATCGTCGAGTCATAGGCCGCCTTCATCGCCTGCTGCCGCGAATTCGCCGCGTCCAGGTCGCTCTTCGCACCAATGTTCTGATCCACCAAGCTCCGCGTCCGCTTCAACCGCTGCTCCGCCTCGTTCAACTCCGCCTGCGCCCGCCGCACATCCGGCGCCTCCCGCGCATCCGCCAGCCGGTCTTTCTCCGACTTCAATCCCAATCGTTCCAACGACTGCCGCAACTGCGCTTCCGACTGCGCCACCTGGTACCGTTGCTCCTCGTCGTTGATCCGCACCAGCACCTCGCCGGCGTTCACCAGATCGCCGAGATCGTGCCGAACCTCTTCCGCCCGGCCTTCAATCTCAGCGGAGATAATCGCCTCGTCCATCGGATAAAAAGTACCGACAGATTCAACCATGCGCTGCACATCCCGGCCCTTTGCCAGCGCCGTCATCACCGTCAATGGCCCATCCGATTTGGCCGCAACAGGGGCCTCCTGCTTTTGGCAGCCAACCAACACCACGAAAAGCGCAAACAAGAAAGCGCGAAATAATTGCATTATGAGAATTCCGTAATTTCCGAACTATTGTAGGCGATCTGCGAACGCAGCAGGTTACTCTCAGTCGAAGATCGTAGAAATATAGAATATAGCAGTGACTGCAACTTTCCAGGAAACCTCCGCTTGAACCTTTCCCTCTTCCCGCTCCGGCCTCAGGACGGCTGCGCACAATGAACCCTCGGGTCTGGGTCGGCGCCCTCTTTGTCTTCCTCATCAATCTCGCCATCAATTGGCGCATCGCCCTTCCAGGTGTCGCGCCCTATCGCGGCTCTATTGAGCGGGGCTACGCCTACATGGCCCGCCTCTTCGCCGATAACCCGGATTACCTGTCCTGGAATCCACTCCAATACGGCGGCATTCCCATGCACTACGTCTACCTGCCGCTACTGCCCTATTTCAACGCCCTCTTCCTTTGGGCCAGTCCCGTCCTCGACGCCACCTACGTCCACCGCGCCGTCTGCGTCCTCGCGCTTTTCCTCTCCCCCGTCGTCGCGGTCCAGCTGATCCGCGAATGGACTGGACGCCTCGCTCCGGCACTTTATTCGGCTCTCGCTGTCACGCTCTGTTCTCCTCTGTACTCGCTCATCGAACCCATCAGTACCGATCGCGGTATTCTAACGGTTCCCTGGCGCATCCAGGTGCTCATCAAATACGGCGAAGGCCCGCATACCGTCGGCATGCTGTTCCTCTTCCTGGCCCTCCTGCTGGTCCGCCGTGCCGCCACCCGCCCCGGCTTTCCCATCGTGCTCGCCGCCGCGCTCGCCCTCGCCGCCACCGTACTCACCAATTGGGTCGCCGGCCTCGCCCTCGCCTTCGGCGTGCTCATGCTCATGTTCGTCCACGTCGGGGACAAGGACTTTCAACAGCGCCGAGTAATCTACGCCGGCCTCCTTGGCTATCTCCTCGCCGCCTTCTGGCTCACCCCATCCTTCATCGCCCAGATGGCCTACAACTGGCCGCAAGACGCCTTTGGCTTCCAGTTCCAACGCCTGGAGCGCCTCTCCATGCTCGGCTGGGCCGCCGGCCTCCTGCTCATTCGATTCCTCTTCTATAAACTTCCCCAACACCGCTACACCTGCTGGCTCCTCCTGTGCACCTTCGGCTACGGCCTCCCCGTCATGCTCTTCTATCGCTACGGCATCAACGCTTTCCCGGAAGCGCGCCGCTACGCCTTGGAATTCGAGTTCTGCCTGCTCCTCCTCGTCGTTGAGTGCCTCCGCCTCCTCCTCGCCAGCCACCGCCGCCCCGTCCGCATCCTCGCCACCCTTCTCCTGCTCGCCGTGCTCCTGCAGCAGACACCCTTCGTCTCGCGCTTCCTCTCTCACGGCTATCAACGCTGGACCC
>CAMATG010000519.1 GCA_945860645.1 Candidatus Sulfopaludibacter sp. SbA3
TGCGGAATCGAAAACGCGCTTCGGTCCAGATATAAATCTCCCTGCTGCCCGCTCAGCGAATTCAGCGGCTGGAAACTCCCGAACCCCGGGCCCGTCCGGATCGCCACTCCCTCCACCCGGTTCGGCCGCAAATACCCATTGAAAATCGGCAACGAATTCGGCGTTGTAATCCGCAAAGGTCCCGCTGCGCTGTACGTCTGAATCGCCGCCACGTTCCACCCGCCAAGCGCCCAGTTCCAGCGATTGGATACGCCAAACTTCTTGCCCTTGCCGAACGGCAGGTCGTAGGCATAACTCAGCACCAGCCGGTTCGGAACGTCCGTATTGGCCAGTGATTTCTCCGCCCTTCGATTGTTGGCATCCTGCGGCGCATTGCCTTCCCCCCCATCGAAGGCGACGTCGGTCAGTGTCTTCGAGAACGCATAGGAGAGTAGGAACTGCAGCCCGTTCGAAAAGCGCTTCTCCGTCTTCAAGAGAAAGGCGTGATACGTCGAATTCCCGGCAGGAGCATCCACGACATTCACGCCCTGATACTGAGGAAATCGCCGCAGCGATTGCGCAAGCGTGCCGCGGAAACTCGCATACGGGGGCCTGAACCCCTGCGCCACCACCAGCGGATCGGTGATATTCCGCTGCAGCAGCGCGCCCAGCGCCAGCCGTTCCACCGGAACCTGATTCAACTGCACTAGATTTCCAAGCGTAATTCGATGCCCCACCGTCCCCGCGTACGAGGCGTCAATCAAAATATCAGCGATCGTCCGCTGCACATTCAACTGCCACTGCTGCGTAAACGGCATCGAACCGGACTCGCCACGCTTCGATTGAATAATCGACGTGCTCCCCCCATTCGCCACCGTCGGGTCGATAAACGGCGGCGGCTTCACTAAACCCTCAGGGAAGCCCCGATCAATCTGAAACACCGGCGTCAACCCTCCATCACCCGAGTTGATATTCAGCGCCGTATTGAACCCCTGCCGGTTCCCGTCCTGGCCCACCAGCGGCGCGTAGAACGTGCCATACCCGCCCCGCAAGGTCGTGCGCGGCGTCAGTTGATAGGCAAATCCAACCCGTACAGACACGTTGTTCAAGTCGGTCTGCATGAACCGTTTCCCGCCGATCCGCCCCGCCCCTTCTCCGGCGAAAACAGTCGCGCCCAGCGCCCCGTTCGCCCCCGGATTTGGCACCGACGGATCCATAATGCTCACTCGTCCTTCCGGCTCATACCACGGCGGCTGCGCCTCCCACCGGGTCCCCAGATTTAGCGTCAACCGCTTGGTGATCTTCCAATCGTCCTGCGCATACACAGCCCAGTATCGCGACTCATCAATTTGAGCCAACTGTTTCCCCAGAGCCGCCGAATTCACCAATCCCAGCAGGAAACTCGCATACGAATGCCCCGTCCCGTTCACCTGCGGCTGGCTCGTTCCGAACTGCGAATATCCATAAGTACCCGCCTGGTTTTGCCGCGGCTGAAAATCAGTCAAATACTTGTCATAGCGGCCGCCAAATTTGAAACTGTGCTTGTTCCGCACCCACGCAAACGACTCCTGGATATTCCAGTTGAAGTTGATCGGTGTCCGGCTCTGGTCGTAGCCAAGCTGGCTTAGTCCCTGTCCGGCGAACGTAGCCGCCGGAAACCCGGCCCGGAACGCCCCGGGAACCTGCACGCCGATATCGGCAATCGTTTCCGCCCGGTTGTTTTGAAACCACGTCATCCCATACTGCAGCCGGTTCACCATCGTCGGCCGCACCACCCAGTCATACCCTCCCGAGACATTCCGCGTATCCGGACCATCCACAACCTCATCAAGGATCGGCAACGGACCATTGGTGGCCAGGCGGAACCGGTTCTGATGCCGGTAGGTGCCGTTCAACCGGTGATTGGACGAAACCTGATGGTCAATCCGGATGAAGCCCGAATCGGAATTCTCCCCCGTCCGGTTTTGCCCCAGGTAGTTCGCCGCGAATCCGGCCGCATTGGGCAGCGCCGTCGCGGCGTTGATTTTCCCTGCGATCGCCGACAGCCGCGCCGTGGGGATGATGTTCCCAGGAAATTGCGTCCTCCGCCCGTTCGAATCGGCTGTCAATGGATCGAAAATCAACTCCCGGTTCTGCGAAAAATCTCCTCTCCGCATCGCCGCAGTCGCCACCGTCGCGGTCGCTCCCTGCACCAGACTCAGCCGCCGGAAGCCCGTATAGTTCCCAAAGAAAAAGGTCCGGTTCCGTCCGTCATACAGCTTCGGTATCGATACCGGTCCGCCCAACGACCCGGCGAACTCCCCCTGCCGCGTAATGTCGGCAATGCGCGCATTATAGCGGCGCGCATCCAGAATCCCGTTCCGCAGCAGCAACAAGGCATTCCCGTGATAGCTGTTCGTGCCGGAGCGCGTCGTCATTAGAACCACACCGCCCGACGTCCGTCCGTGCTCCGCAGGCGGCAACACCGCCTCCACGCGAAACTCGGCAATAGTGTCGTACGCCGGATGCGCGATATCGGCCGCGCTCTGGGACGCGTTGTACGTCACCTGCACGCCATCCACAAAAACCTCACTGGCCAGCCCGCGCCCGCCTACGATCCGCGTGTCCCCGCCCGATGACGAATTCCCCACAGCCCCCGGCGTCAGTCGCAAAAACGCGAACGGATTCCGCATCGCCCCCGACAACTGGAAGGGCAGTGCGTTCAACGTCTTCTGGTCCACCTGTGTGCCAACGGCGGAAGTTTCCTGCTGCAGCATGGCAACCTCCGCCGTCACCCGAATGCTGTCCTGGGTGGTGCCCACTTCCAGCGGCACGTCCAACCGCAGCGTCACGCCCGTCTCCACGCGCAGGTCCGTGCGTACGTAACGTTTGAACCCCTGCTTCTCCACCGAGAGTTCATACCCGCCGATGAGCGCCGCCGAAAACCGATAAGCGCCCGATTCGTTCGTCGTGAACTCGCTCACGATTCCAGTACCGGTCGCTTTCAATTCCACCTTCGCGCCGGGTACCGCAGCGCCGGTGGAATCGGTAACAAGCCCGGTTACCGATCCAATACTCTGTGCGCAGAGCGAAACGCCAGCAAGCGCTAAGACCCAACCAAGTTTCCGAGATAGCATACGGAAGAATATAATCAAGTCCGCTACGCGGATGAAAGGGTGCCCGAGCGAATCACGGTGAATCACATTATTGAAATCAATAACTTAACGCCAGACACCCGGCACCTCTCCCCGGAGGCGCAGCGCGAACTCGCCGCACAGATCGCCGCGAGTCCCGTCTTTGAGAGAGCACCCAGGCTTCGTTCTTTTCTCATTTACATCGTGGACCGCGCCTCTTCCGGGAAGCTGGACGAACTCAGCGAGCAGCATATTGGTTATGAGGTCTTCCAACGGGATTCCGACTACGATACAACGACCGACACGATCGTCCGCTCCAGCGCCCGTCAACTGAGAGCCAAGCTCATCGAATACTATGCCGGTCAAGGTGCCTCCTCTGACTGGGTACTCGAGATCCCCAAAGGCGGCTACCTGCCGCGCTTTCATCCCCGTCTCGTCATCTCTGCGGCCATCCCTACTGTCGCCCCCTCCGACCCGCCTTCCAGGAAGGCCAACTACTGGCCCTGGGTATCGCTTGGCTTGGCTTTGGCGTTACTCGCGGTGCTCGTTCGCTCACTCCTCCCTGCTTCGCCGGAAACCCCTTTTTCCGTTCTCTGCCTGGAAGGGAATCGACGCTTAAAGGTACTGGTCGCCGATGCCGGACTCGTGCTCTACACCGGACTCACCGGCCGCACTCCATCCCTCCAGGAGTATGTGGATCACAAACTTCCTCCACCCGCCTGGTGGCCGGACGACCAGCCTGCCGCCCATTTCTTTGAAATCCTGGCAGACCGCAGAAACACCGATTGGGCTGGGGTGGCCTCTTTGACTGCGATCTATCGGGCTCATCCCGACGCCGTCGCCCGCATCGAACCTCGCCACCCCAAACTGTTTCACCTGCGGGAAATGGCCGGGGAAAACCTCTTGCTCCTGGGCGGAGCCAATTCGATTCCCTGGGCGCTCCAGTTTGAACGCGACCTCAATTTCCAGCATCTCACCGGACCGACGTTTCTCAACCGCTCACCGCGGCCGGGTGAGCCAAAGGAGTACCTCCCCAACGATCGCCATGGTCTCCGCGGTCGCGGCTATGTCCGGATTTCGGTCCATCCCCTCGGACACGGCGCCGGACGTGCCATCCATGTCTCCGGGAGTTCGTGGATCGCAACCGAGATGGGTCTCCGTTTCCTGACCGACCCCAAGAACGGTGCGGTATTGACCTCCCAACTCGGCGAAAACTGGCGGCGGCCGGAGGCGACGATGGAACTCATGATAGAGACAGAAGCAGTCGAATCCTCCCCTGGTGCGGCCAAACTCGTGGCGTGGCGGTTCACGTATCCGCCCCAACGCTACACCAACTGAACCGGCCGCCCTGTCCCTCCGGCGCGCACACCTATCGCAACGGAACCACCACGTTCCAAGTCCGCGTCATATCCTTCAAATCCCCTGGGCCATCGCAAGTAGCCGCAAACAGATGTGTCGGCCGGCCCTTGTCAAACAACAACTGCGGCCGCTCGAGCGACGCCTGCTGCACCGTCTTCCCATCGCTCCACCGCAGCTTCCGCGTATACGCCAGCGTCGCCCGGTCGAAGTCCCAGTTCAACCCATCCTTGCTCGTCACATGCACCCCCGCATGCTTCTCCCCGCAAATCTCCCCCGTCATGTCCTTCATCAACGCCTGCACCAGCCCATCCTCGTACCAAAGGAACGGATCCTCCACATGCGCCGGCTCGCCCTTGAACAACCACGGCTGCGGCTGCCGCGTCCACGGCCCCAAATACGACGGCCCCTTCGCCACCCCCACCTGCAGCTTTCCCAAATTCTCCTTCCGCGATTTATACGCCAATAAAAACGACCCATCCGGCAACGGACACAACGAGGGATTCGTCGTCGCAATCGAATCCCACTCCCCCGGCCGCGGCTCCAGCAACGGTTTATCCAACCGCTTCCACGGCCCATGCACGCTCTTGCTCGTCGCCAGCCCAATCCGCTTCCGCGCCCACGTCGCCAAGTACCGCGGCGACCTCCACACCTCCTGGTGCCCCGCGTCCGGCCGAGCCCCCTCATACGTCGTGCCCATATACAGCAGCACAAACGTGTCGCCAATCTTCCGGATGTGCGGATTATGCGT
>CAMATG010000520.1 GCA_945860645.1 Candidatus Sulfopaludibacter sp. SbA3
TCCCGGAAACCAGCGGAATCAACATCGTCTCCGGCCCAAACGCCGTCACCACCAGCGGCAACGCCGCCCCCACCGCGAAACTGGCCGCCGACGCCAGCGCGGCCTGCATCGGCCTGGCGCTCAGCACTTCCGTAATTCCCAACTCATCCCGCGCATGCGCCCCCAGCGCGTCATGTTTCATCAACTGGTCCGCCACCTGGTCCGCCAGCGCCGGCTCCAACCCACGCGTAACATAAATGGCCGCCAACTCTTGAAACTCGTGGTCCCAGTCGGTTTCCAATTCCAGCTTCTCCCGCGCCAGGTCAGCCTGTTCCGTATCGGCCTGCGAGTAAACGGAGACATACTCCCCCGCCGCCATCGACATCGCCCCGGCCACCATCCCAGCAATCCCAGCGACCATGATGGACGCATGCCCCGTATGCGCCGCCGCCACGCCAATCACCAGGCTGGCGGTGGAGACAATCCCGTCGTTGGCCCCGAGCACCGACGCCCGCAGCCACCCAATCCGATCGGTCGCATGACGTTCAATATGTCGAGAGTACATCCCCCATCATCCCCCAGATTCCCCCGGGAGCCGTGCTACCGGAAATCCCCGTAATTTCCGATTTCCCCGATCCCCAAAATCCAGCCCACCAAAGCCCTCCCACCGGGAATTCCCTCAAATCCAGCCCCCAGCGACCCGCCACCACCCAAATTGCTAAGATTTCCCTGGGAGCCGGGCTACCGGAATTCCCCGTGATTTAGGACTTGCCCCACCCCGCCTTCCGCCAAAATGACCCCCATGCATCGCGTAATCCTACTCACTTTCGCCCTATCCCTCGCCGCCTTCCCCCAACCCCGCTTCGCCGACTACCCCGCCACCGAGTCCTTCCAAGGCACCCCCGCCCCGCCCATCCTCGCAACCCCCGAACAACGCAACTACCGCACCCGAATCCGCAACGGCGTCGCAAAAGGAGAGGGCGTCTGGACCGGCAGCTGGCGCAATCCCATCCCCCACAAAACCCCGAATTTCGCCGGACACTATTTCGTCATCCGCTGGGGCTGCGGCTCAGACTGCTTAATGATGGCCGTCGTCGACGCCAAAACAGGCAAGGTCCACGGTTCCCCCCTGCCCGGCCCAAGCATCGGCTTCGTCCTCGAAATGGACCCATTGACCGACCGCGAAATCGAATTCCAGCCAGACAGCCGGCTCATGATCCTGCGCAACGCCTGCCGCACCGCCCGCTCAGAGTGCGGCGTCTACTACTTCCACCTCACCGACGGCCAGTTCCATCGATTAACTACATCTCGCTCAAAGCCGCAATAAGAGCGCCCTTCGCCGTAGCCGTCAGCGGATCCCCCGCCAACCGGATCTCCGACACCGGCACCGGGAACTCTGCCGCCCGCACCGCCTGCTCAAACCGGTCCCGGAACCCCGGTGGCATCGTACTCCCACCACTCAACACCATCGGAATCGGCCGGCCCAACCGCGGCAAACTCTTCGATTTCGTAAACACTTCCTTCATCGAAGCCACCAGCGAGTTGATCAAATCGTCGTAGTAAACCGAAATCACCTGGTGCGCCTTCTCCTGCTGCACCCCGCCGAAAACGAAGGTATTCTCCTTCACCAGCCGCATCCGCGTCGCCATCTCGTTGGTCACCGACGCCGCGCTCGCGTCAATGTAGTCGCCCGCCTTCGGCACGCTGAACGAAATCACCGGAACCGCCAGATACGACATGCAGACATTGCAAAGTCCGCCGCCGACACTAATCCCAATCCCCGTGTAATTCGACCCCTCCAGCTCGCTATAAACCACCGCCAGCCCCTCGCTCACCGACTTGGCGTCATAGCCCAACTCCGTCAGCATCTGCCGCAACGACGCTTCGTGAAAGGTCGCCGTGTCCGTCGCACCCGCCGGCGCCGCCGGAACGCTGAAAAACAGCTTCTGCCGCGCATGTTTCGCAGTCCCCAGCAGGCTCCGCAACAACTCCTGCATCATCGACAGGCTCTCCGGCTCATCCGGATTCAGAAACCCGCGCGCCATCGGCCGCCGGCTCTCCGCCCCCAACAGGTCGGCGAACCGCTCGCTCTCGTTCCCCTGCACCAGAATCTCATTCGCCCGCACCGTATGCGGCACGTTCTCTTTGCGCAACACACCCTCAGTGAACTTCGATCCCGGCAGCGTCACAAACGAGTTCAACTCGCTCCGGTAGATGTAGTCCGTCTCGTTCGGCCACGCCGCCACAATACGGCTGGTCCCGACGTCCAAACCTACAGGGGTGGACCCATCGGAATAGCGAAAAGTCATTGATTCGAGCTCCTTGTTTCCGGTTCGGAAAACGCAATATAGCGGTGCGGGTCTTCCACATCCCGGAACCGCTTCGCCAAAAATTTTCGATACGCCGCCGTCGATAACCCGCGCCGCGTCGCATCCTGCCGCAGAATCGTCTCGCCCGCGCTGATGCCGTCTTGCAACTCATCCGCCGCCAGAGTCGAATAGTAGTCTTCAAACCCAAACCCGAACTGCGTAATCGCCGGCAATGGCGTCAGGTAGTTCACCGGCAACCCCAACCGCGCAAACGGGAAACCCGCCGCCCAGTCCGTGTGGTAACCCACGCCCATGTTCGACGTGTTCACCGAAACCTGCGCGTGCGTCACGCAATTGGACGCCGGAATCCGGTACCGCGACCGCAAAACCTCGGTCAACAACCGCGCGCTCTGGATCTGCGGCTCCGTCACACTCGGCCGCCCATCCGGCCCCCGCGACTGCCCGTCAAAACTGACGCCCAGGAAACTATGGTTCATGTTGACGAAAAAGTACTTCTCGTCCGCCCACACCGACGCGCCCGCGTGATTCGCCGGCTCATTCTCGGGCACCGTCCGGAACACCCGGCCAAACTTGTCGATCACGAAGTGGTACGCCCGCTGGCTCTGGACAAACCCAGCCGTCCCCTCCGCCGCCCGCCGCAGCCTCCGGTTATTGGCTTCCTCGTAAACCGCCGTATCGGACTCGGTCGTATGGAACACAATGCCATACGGCCCCGGGCTCTCTTCCCGCGCCCCGGTATCGATCCGCCAGCGTTGGAACTTCATCGCCTCCCGCGGCGCCGCCTGGAACTTCTTCTCCACCCGCAACCCGTTGCTGTACAACGTATGATCCTGCGCATCATCCACAGTCCAGACATTGGTAAACGCGTCGGCTTTGGACGCCGCCTGCACCGTTCGCCGCGGCGCGGCGCCATCGGTGATCATCGGCACCGGCAACAGCATCGCAAACGCCAAAGACGCGCTCACCCGATGCAACCGCGCATCCGCCATTGCACTCCGCACCGGCCGCCGCCCCCAAAACGCAGCGGACGAACGCAAATATCCCAGCCGTTCCACCGGATCCGCTATCCGCTCCGCCCGCCAGGTAACGACCTTGGCGAGAGCCCGGCCCGGCGCTTGAACGCGCTGTCCGGCGGCGACTATGGCTGCATTACTCATTCCCGAACGTCGACCTATCCATCTATCGGAATATGGCCTTCGATTACTTATAGTACGCAACCCCTAGTTCGGGTACAAGAATATCCCTCCCTTTAGGGGGTGCTCACACTCAAAATCCTAGACTCCGTCTGGAATTTCCGGAAATTCCCGTAATCAATCTGTACATCCACCCGAAGTTTCTTCAACAACGCCAGCCGCGCCTCGAAATCCACCTTGATCTTCAACGGCATCCATAACTCGTCGTTGATCCGCGTCTTCTCTAAAGAGAACCGCGCCCCTTTGTCCAGCCGCGCCAACACCAACCCGAACGACACCGTGTCCATCGCCTCCGCCTCCAGCTTCAAAAGGGTGGCATCCTGTTTCGCCACATAAAACCGCCCTTTGAATTTGGTCAGGATCTTTTCCCGCGCCTCTCGCGCCTGAAAGCTGCCATTCGGGGTCGCGTCAATCACCCACGCCGCCCTACCGCCAACGGTGGCATCCCCGGCCATCTGGAATGTGTACGCGCGTGGGATCGCCTGCAGGAACGCCCGCTGTTTCCGCCGTTCCTCGGCATACTTCGCCAGGCGACGTTCGGTCTGCGCCGGCGTCTCCCGGGACCGTTCCGCCGCCAGCTTGTCGATCTTTTCCTGCTCTTTCCGGGCCTCCTGCGCCGTCAGTGGCTTGCCATCTTTCGCCACCAACCGCCGGTACGGCTGCCCGTAAAGGCTCATGATTTCATGCGTTTCCGTCTTGGTCTTGGTCCGCTGGCCGCCGCTCCACTCCTGTTCGGCCGACGTTTCCAAGTACGCATACTGCCGCGCCAGCTCATCGTCCCGCTGGTCCCGCTGCAGGCTTTTCTCGATCAGCGCGCGCGGATCCTGCGCGCAGACCATCATTCCCGTTAACACCAACACCCAACGCATGAACATCAGACGCTCCCAACGCCGCCGGGTTGCCAAAATTCGACAACCCGGGGCCGCGCGAGCTACGGCTGCTGCAGGGCGTAGGCCCGTGTGCCAGTCGCCGACCCGCCATTGGCTGAATAGGAGAGCGTCGCGGTGAAGCGACTGCTGGGCGCACAGGAGCCGAAGTTGATATTGACGGTCACATTGGCATTGGTTCCCGGGGCCAGCAGACCGGCATTGATCGGGAAACTGGACAGTATGGTGGGGGCCGGACAAGCAGCGCCGGACGTTTGAGCAAGGGTCAACCCGGTGAGCAGAGTCCCGTTGGCAGTGTTGGCGCCAGTGTTGGAGAGGCGAATCGTCCATGTCTTGCTGTTGATTGGGCCGGACTTATTGATGATGGCGCCATTGAGCGTCGTGGAGCCGATGCTACCAAGATCCCGCACCTGCCCGGCCACGGCGTTGAAAGTGAAATTGGCGAGAATGTTCCCATTCGACTGATTCTGGACGCGGCCAGAACCCGGGCCGGCAAGCGCCAGGAACCGGAACCGCCCCGTGTTATCGGTCACCGAATAGCCGGGTGTTGGCGCCGGAATCACATACGGAGCCGGGTTGCGCACGAAACCGTTGATAAAAACCGTACCCGTGATCACACCCATCCCCCCACCGACTTCCACATCAACCGCCGTCGTCTGCCCGGCCGTCACCGTGAACGGAACGGCGGGAATCGGGTAACCCTGGTAGCTGGTCAGCGTGTACGACCCCGCCGGTATGTTCTGATAAGTGCCATTACAGGAGATCGTCCCGGCGT